>CALZJD010000044.1 GCA_945787795.1 Thermodesulfovibrionia bacterium
GGTATGCCCATAAACCTGTGAATTCAGCTTTGTCCTCAATATCTTTTAAACAGGTTACAGATACTTTGGATGCAAGGGGAGAAGAGGGCATCACTGTTACCAGCCACTTTGTATTCCCTTTTTTAACTGATATATGGGACTGATTATTTGCTGTGGAGTTATGTGATGCATCAAATCCGTTATCAAGAAGCCACTGGACAATTATGATCTCAAGTTCCACAGTGGGCAAAGGCACTACTTTTTCAACAGTCTTATAATTAGCGCCTGCAGATCCCGCTATAAAAACCATGCATACTGCTGCTGCAATAAATATTATGAATTTATAAGTATATTGAGAATGCATCGAGCTTCTTCATTTTAACATAATGTAATCAAGTAGTTAATATAATTGTTTCTTTTTCCTGATAGTTGCTGAACCGGGTTTGAGGATTCAAGGATTCAAGGGGTCCAGGGTACAAAAAGGTATTTTCTCATAATTTACTAAGTGACCTCATCACCCGTTTTACTTTCTTCACTTTCTAATTAGTGATATTTTTGTGCATTCACATGTGCAACAGGGGTAACGCACTAGCGTTTATTTAATCTTTCTTATTAATCCCGCAATCTACCGGAAAACATTACTGACGCTGAAAACCAGCATGCTTTAACTCTAAATAAATCGACTTATTATTTTTAAATTCAGCCAGTTACATCTTTGGCACAGAGCTTGCTTTTTACAAAGGCATGAACAGCTTAATTGAACAAATCAACTTTACACTGATCATTCAGAAGGGGGTCAAGGCCGCAGGGAGGGTCAATAGTAGTTATGAGAATACACCCAATATATTTGGTGATAAAAAAAGAAGAAAGGAGGGGGGGAGATAATTAGCAGCAGAAGCAAATTGATGTAACAGTAAAAAATTTAAAACACCTTAAAGGAGGAAAAGAAAGTGAAAAAATTATTACTAACAGCAGGAATGGTTGTACTGAGTGCAACAGTCGCATTTGGAGCATCAACAATAGAAGATGGTTCATTAGTTGAAAATATGGGTACTACCCTGGGTACAGATAACCTTTCAAGTGGTCCAGGATCAGAAGCAAATGCAGGTACAATCAGATTAGAGGACTCCACTGTTACTGACAATGGGCAGATACTGAATCATCCTGAAATTAATTATTCAACAAATACAGCTGAAGGAGAAAATTCAGAAGCCAATCTTGGATCTATCAGATTGGAGGGGAGCACAGTATCTGATTCAACAGTACAGAACAATGGTGGAATAAATGATTTTCAAACTAACCTTGCAGAAAGTAATGAATCAGAAGCAAATATGGGATCAATAAATTTGCAGGACACAGAAGTTCTTGATAGCTCCGAGGTATTAAATGAGGCTACAATGGATCCTTTTTCATCGAATATGGCAACCGGTGAGCGCTCAGAAGCAAATATGGGATCTATTAAAATGATAGAATCTGATGTGTTGGACAGCACTGTACATAATGATGTTCTAACAGATGCATTTTCAGACAATTTTGCAACCGGAACTGATGCAGAAGCTAATTCAGCGTCGATCAGATCGGATAACACGGAAATTGAAAATGATTCTTTCATTCATAATGAGGTTGAACTCCATCGGTCACCAAATGAAGCATTTGGCGATAGGTCAGAAGCAAATATGGGATCAATCAGACTGAAGGGCTCTACAATCGATGCTAGCACCGTGCACAATCATGCGAATGTAAGTGATTCGTTTAACACTGCTACCGGAGATGACTCGCAGGCCAGTACAGGAAGTATTAAAGTCAGCGCACAATCTGAAATAAGTGACAGTATTGTAAATAATAATGCAACGATTGAGAATTTCTCATCTAACATCGCTTCAGGTGAGAGTTCAGCGGCCAATTTGGGAAGTATGCAGATAAGCACGACTGAGATTTCCGATTCAGAAGTCTATAATCACGCTTATATAACCGGGACAGGAAATATTGCTTCCGGTGATGATTCTGAAGCAAGAGCTGGGTCAGTAAGAACAAGAGACTCTGAGATCAATGATTCATATATAGACAACTTGGTTACTGTATTTGACTCAACAAATGCAGCAGAAGGCGATAGGTCAATAGCTCGCATGGCAACAATTGAGGTCCGGGATTCTGAAGTATCCGGATCAGACGTAGTCAACTATACAACTGTTATATCATCAACCAATATAGCAGCCGGCGATGACTCCGAAGCAAACCTAAATTCAGTAGTAGTAAAATAACTCATGAAATTGGGGAGGCAGTTGAACTGCCTCCCTGATATATTAATTAATAATAGGACAGGAAAAATAAAGAAAATGAAAAAGGATAAAAAAATGAGACACCGGATAAAAACAACCATGATAGCAGTATTTATCAGTACTTTTTTCATAGCGGTCGGCCTGGCAAATGCTGGTGATATGGATGACGGGATCTCAACATATCAGGAGGAAAGCATCGAAGAAGACAGTAAATTGGGCGATGCTGATGTAAACATTAATTTTATTGTTCTTGATGCCATCTCATCGGCAAAAATGAACCAGGATGATGAAAACGTAAATATCAGTGATGGTTCCGGTGAAAGTAATAAAAACAGTGTTGTATGCGAGGTGGGAGCAAAATGCGGATCCATAGTTAATATTGATCTTGATTGAAAAAATAAATAACTCTATGAGGGGAGGGGAAGTAAAAAAGATGAAATTTAAAATACAAAAAAAGACAACACGTAAGGTTCTGCTGATATTAATGGCACTGTATGTATCGGTCATCATGTTTGCCTGTGCCAGCATGGACCCGCGAAATGTGGATGTACAGCTTGAGAGCACACCACCGAGGGAAAAGATAACATCCTATACAGAATCACTTTCAAATCTTGGGTTAATGACAAAGATATACGGAACTGAAAAACTATTAATACAGAGCAATACTATTGGGGACAAGACCGGATCATCCAAGGCAACCGGAGGAGAGATCCCAAGAGATATAACAGAAATGATGAAAAGTTCCCTTAATTCAATAGGAGGAAACGTAGTGTATATTCCCTACGATCCCGCCTTTATACAGAACCAGATGGTCACAGGATATTCCAATTTCCAGGAAAAGATTATCCCGAATGTAGTACTGAGCGGAGGGATAACAGAATTTGACAGGGGACTGGTAACAAAAAGTGAAAACCTTGATGTCAGCGCCGGTTATGAGTTTAAAGACCTGTCTGATGACTTTCCTTCAAAAGATGTAGACTTCAGGGTCGGTGATGCAGCAAAGAGGGGGCTTGCAAGGATAACCCTTGATTTCAATCTTCTGGACTTCAGGACAATGTCAGGTCTCTCAAAAATGACAGCGGTAAACACAATGGAAGTGCATAAGGCTGTGAATGAAAAGGAACTGGCTATCAGTATTCTGGGTCCTACCTTTGGACTGAAGGGGAATATTAAAAAGGTACAGGGCAGGCATGCAGCAGTGAGACTTCTGGTTGAACTCAGCACAATTCAGATAGTAGGGAAATATCTTGTTTTACCCTACTGGAGAGTACTCGGAGATGATGCTCAAGATGATAAGACAGTCACAGATATGATATCCGCCTTTTACTATTCACAGGATGAAGCAGGAAGGGTATCAAATGTAAAGACCTGGTTATATCTGTATGGGTATGATGTACCTCTTCTGGGGGGAATGGACAGGGTAACACAGCAGGCACTTCAGCAGGTGGACGAAAGATACAGACCTGAAGGAAACAGGATCAGTGTTGAGACGTTCAGTAACGTGTATACCAACATCCCGATAACGCAGGAAGCCTTCGGAAGGAGGAGGATGCTGGCGCGTGTATATAAGAAACAGAAAGAAGCCGCAGAGCAGAACACAAGGTATTCTCAAAATCCAAGGCAAGCACAGACTCGCAAAAAATCTGCACAGGCAAAACAGGGCAGTTCAGAAACAGAAAGAGGACAGTTCAGGGTATTGGATTCTGATGAGCTCATCGATATTTTGAATGAACTTTCACCATAACAATGCAGATAATTAACATTGTACATTAAAGAAAACTATTAGATTATAAAAAGATAAGGAGAATAAGATAATGAAATGCAGCACACTGATAAAAGAGAGAGTAAGATTCTTACTTCTTGGCGTAATGATGGTAGCAGGGGCAATATTCTTAATGGGAGCGACAACAGAAAAGCCCATAATAGAGAACGGCCGGTATCAGTTATCAGCCTGGGGGGATGGACAGGCACATGGAGCATTTGTAATAGACTCGGTATCAGGAGAGACCAGGATAGTGTATATGTATAAAGAACTGGAAGAAGGAAAGTCCATAGTAAAAAGTAATCTGTATAAACCCTTCAGCCAGATAAACTAGAAGTAGTAAACAGGATGTTTTTCAGTATAGAACTGTATAAGCACGGTTTCCCGATCTTTATAAAGTGGATCCTGTTTATAACGTATTTACATCAATAGTCTTCTTTTCTTCCTTGAAATATTATTTGTTATTTCAAATAATCAAAAAATCTGACATTGAGAAATTCTAAATATAGTGTTACAAATTCGTAACCTGTAGAATTTTATTGTTACGGAATTGTAATAATTTTGAATTATTAAATCTGCAAAAAAAATCTACAACTTATTGTTTTATTAGAAATATGTGATTTGTTACGCAGCGATGTTCCTTAGGCACTTAACTTGCTTCATAAATATTGTTTATGGACTGGTTGCACGAAGATAAAAGCAGGAAAATCATGAATAACAACGTTGACAGTGATAAAGATAAATCAATGTTGAATATACACGCAAAGGATGAAATAAACAGGATGTTAGATTGCCTGTTAAGTAAGGATTCAGACTGTAGAAAATGTAAGAGTTGTAAAAGTGTTGACGCTTGTTGTTTTTTAATGGAAGCAGTGGTTGTCTATCAGCATGTAGAGAAGGGTAAATCTCCATCGACCTCGTAATTTTGTCTTATATATGAACGGGTCGACACGAGGTCACTTCTGATCCATAACCTCTAACTTCTTTTTGAATTATTCTGAGCTGAGGGTCTCGTAGCTGACGCCGCGGCTTGCCAGAAAGTCTACAACTTCTGATGGATTGAAATACATTCTTAACTTCCATACTTCCCTGTTGGTCCCGCTGAAGATGCTGTCGTCAAGCCATTCAATGACTTTTATTATTCTTTCCACATCCTCATCTGAAAATTCGGCTTTTCTCTGTCCTTTCTGCGGGACAGTCAGGTCTGAAACGTTCAGTGTATCAATAATACCCTTTATTGCCGATCGATAAAGCTTTCCTGCTTTTGCATCAAGGAACCCCGGGATGTTCAGCAGAAAGTCTGAGATGTCCCTGCTGTCAGGCAGGTTGCCTACATGGTCCATTTTAATCCCAAGTTTTTCCGTGCATAAAGCGATCAGGTTTCTGACAAGGACATGGCTCTGGCCGGCAGGTACCCTGTTCACAACCAGGGCAGGGGTGAATGACTGTTCAACTTCACTGATTAAGGGATACAGATCAGGATCAATTTTTATTACTTCTTTGGTAAACTTATCAAGGGTGAGCCTGCCTTCGCCTTCTGTTTTTTTTGATTCAGAATCGATAAGAGGACCGATGTCAGGATGTTTTCTGAAAATGCTCTGGAGTTTTCTGAACAGTGCCCCTTTAATAAAGCCGTACGCATTCATGACAGCCCCTGGTTCAGGGGCTGTTACCACAATTCCTCTGTCAGCCACTCCGAAAAAATCGAGTGTATTAAAATGTACTCCTGCCCCGAGGTCCATGATAACGATATCAGCCGGAAGAGACCTGATGTGACGCATGATTTTTAATTTCATCCAGTAGGCAGGGTTTGCCATTCCGGGCAGGAAATCAGCGCCGCTTATTAAATGTAAATTCTTCCGGGAAGTTTCGATGAGTATATCTTCAAGGGATGGGACTTTTTTCAGGATGAAATCTGCAATTGACGGGGTCTTCCTGAGAATACCCATGCAGGCATGTAAGTTTGCGGCCCCGAGGTCCAGATCCGTCAGAACTACACTATATCCGGCATTAGCGAGTAAAGTTCCGAGGGCAACGGAGAAGATACTTTTTCCAACTCCTCCCTTACCGCCTCCTACAGCGAAGATTGTTTTTGCTCTTTTGTCATTATTCATAAAATTAGAAAATTATATCACAAATATACATAGATTAAGATGCAACCTGAATGTTGGAATGCAAGTCTGCTATAATTTATTGATGTTCTGAATATTGAAAGCATACTCAATTTCTTTAACGATATGTTTAATTAGAGTCTGTCCATAAATTGCTATTTTTGTTATGCCTGAAGTATTCAATAGGGCCTGCCTGCCGGCAGGCCGCGGGAATGACGTTCAATATTTGAGTTTATGGACAAACACTAATTAATAATCATAATTAATGTAATTCAGAAAAGGAGGATGTAATGAGAGTATTCAAAGCCGGAATTGTTATTGTTGCAGTTATGTTTTTTGCAGTATCTGCATATTCAGAGTTGATAAACAAAAAATTCACAGAAGAGGAGATAAAAAAGATGTCTGATGCGAAAGCAGTTATTGAGACCAAGCATGGGAAAATAGAACTTAAATTTTTTCCTGATATTGCGCCTAATCATGTTGATAATTTCATCAATCTTGCAAAGAAGGGATTTTATGACGGAACACTTTTTCATCGTGTTATTCCGGGTTTCATGATTCAGGGCGGTGATCCCAATTCAAAAGACCCTGACAAATCAAGACACGGAATGGGCAGCCCCGGTTTTACTGTCAAGGCTGAGTTCAGCGATACACCCCATAAAAGAGGAATAGTCTCCATGGCGCGGTCGTCTCATCCTGACAGCGCAGGGTCCCAGTTTTTTATTTGTGTATCTGATGCTTTATTTCTGGACGGAAAGTATACCGCGTTTGGCGAGGTGGTTTCAGGGATGGAAGTAGCGGATAAAATTGTGAGTCAGCCGAGGGACAAGAGAGACAATCCAGATGACAGGGTGGAGATGAAGATTACTATTGTAGAATCGCAGTGATTTTTGCATTTCCTGTAGGGGCACGTTGCAACGTGCCCCTACGACGACATAATAAATATTAAAAAAGGCGGTCCTGGGTGACCGCCCTTTTTTAATATTTAAACATAAAATGAGTTACGTTCCCCAGAACCGGGAAACCATGAGCTTTTCTCTAAGGTGGGTACGTCGGCAGATGCTTTAGGCTTCCTCTCAGTTACCGAGGCCTGCTCACCACACCTGACACCAGCGCCCTTACTTATTTACTTGGTGCTCAGGCTTGACCGATCTGGAGAACCGCAACTCATATAATATTTTAACTCAGCGTAATGTTGTGATCAATAATTATAAAATATGTTTATGATACGTATAAGATTATTTAACTTGACAGGCAGAATTAATAAGGGTTTTTTACGTAAAAAAAAATTTATTAAATTACGGTTTATTTCATGAAAATATTGAATTAATCCTCATCGTGATCAGGAAAGGGATTTCAGTATAATGAATTTCGTTCGTCTTCTCCCTGTAATATTAAGCTTGCTTGTTCTTGCCGCACATTTCTATCGTGCCGGTAACTTAATATTAGTTGTATTAATTGCTGCCAGTCCTCTCCTTTTGCTCATTCGCACTTCATGGATTGTCAGGCTAATTCAGGTTGAATTGCTACTTGGCGGGATTGAATGGATAAGGACTGCGATCAAACTTGTACATATAAGGCAGGCCCATAATCTTCCATGGGAGAGGCTTGCCATAATTCTCGGCTCTGTTGCTGCCTTTACCATTTTGTCTACACTGGTATTCAACTTAAAGGGTCTGAAAAAAAGATTTAATGACCCTCACCATAATAATTGATTATTAACAGCTGCAGGAAATGGCGGAATCCAGTCAGTATCAAGCTATAATGTGCTGCGTACCCTTGCCCATATAAACAGAATTATAAATGCAAGAACGATAAAAGGTGAGGCTAGTAACAGAAGTCCTGCATCAATTTCACCTGTCCAGTATGTTGAATAAAAAGGCAGGGCAAATAAAACAGACAGGAAATACCAGACAGCTGTTACAAAGATGTGTAATTTCAGATTGCTTCTCTGAGAAACAGTTGAGGATGGAGAAGATGCTCCAACTCTGCAGCTGGTTTTTACTTTTGAAACAGCTTCATTTTGCATGAACTCACGTGATGCACCCACTGCTCTCAGAGAGCTGGTGATTGCTGTAATACCGCTGATTATTGAAGCTATTAATGATATTTTTTCCAGCATTAATGAGGTCTCCCAATAATTCAATTGAATTGAATCTTTGAAGTTTATCAGATGTACGGTAATTATTAAACCAATTTAATTCATATAATGTCCCGATGCCCCTGCGGTTAAGGAAATAAATGACAGGTATTGAACATGCGGGCATAATCAGCGATTTCACAAAACAAGAAATGTGCATATAATAATCATCATGAAAATTCCTGTTGTCAAAGAGTACGGGTCATGGGCTGTCTTTGGGTCCTCCTGTCTTGCCGCGTTGTTTGCGGGGATGATGACACGCCCGCGGGAGTCAGGCGGAGATTTCATTGCTACTGCCTTAATGACAATTACAGGGTTGAGTTTTCTCATTAATGCAAAGATACCCTTTTCAGCCCTTATCAGATCAAAAGCCTTTACTGAGTCAGGTGAATCAGAAACAGGAAACCGAAATAAGGAGAATCTCTACTGGTTTTTATTTTTCATGCTCGCTGGACTGGGCCTGTTGATACCATTTTTAATTAATGGATTCAGTTATTTCATTGGATTTACTCTGCTTGTAGTGAGTTATTCAATATGTATGGCTAAAGGCAAAGAGCATTATCTTATTGCTGAGATAAATGGTTTTGCACTGTTAACTTTGTCAGCACCGATAATCTATTTCACTGTTACCGGTGATATATCGATGAGGCTCTATGCGGCTGTGCTGATATTTTTTATAGCAGGTGTGCTGAAAGTAAAAGTAAGAATCAGAAAGACACCCGCTTACAGAATTACAATGATCTGTTATTGTATGGCAGCGCTCATCGTTTTTCATTTTCTCCATATTTCTTTAATATTGCTTGTACCGCTTTTAGAGAATGTTATATCTTCAATATGGATGAGAGATGAGAAACTCAAGACGGTAGGGGACATAGAACTGGCAAAAGGCATTATCTTTATTATCCTGACCGGTTTTTTCTGGAAGTAGCAGAAAAGATTGAGGCCGTTTAAAACTGAAATATCCGTCATAATTCATATCAGTACCTCACGACTTTCCCTGCATACAAAGCGGTCCCGAACCACAGCCAGTTCTGATCGTAGTACCGCTTGTTGTCAGCATAAAATTTCCTGTAGTCAATGTCATGTATCCTATGGGCTACTTCTATTGCGGAATCCGGATCGACAATGGAGAAATAAGGGAGAATGGACCCGTAAAAACTGAATGATTCCGCTTCACTTATCGCATCGCCGCCCAGGGTATATGCGGAGTAAATTACTTTATGCTTCTTCCAGAGTTTCACAGGATATGTTTGCGATTGTAGAAAACGAAGGGCTTCATCACGATTGAACCAGAGGTAATCTGCTGCTACCCTCCAGTATAACCGCACAGCGTCAAAGGAAAAGTCAGTGCTCAAGGTTGTGGCGTCTTTTTCAATAAGGGAAATTTTACCAGTGCGGACATCTATCCTGCAGAAATCAGGGACCAGCTTGATTTTGTACGTCTTGATGAGTTCAAACAGCTTATCGTATGTGCCTGAGATGATACTGTCCCAGTTGTACCCGGGGCTTATCTCTTTAAAGACTTCATATGCGTAGGGACTGAAATATGACAGATTGATGATGCCCTGTTCAGTTGCCCAGTTGCCCGCTGAAATAAATGCACTCCCGCCTGCGTGAAAGACTTCTTTTTCCCAGATTCCTTTCAGTATCTTTTTCGCGTCCCTGAGGTAATTGCCTGCATTCCATTTCCTCGAAGCCAGTATCAAGGCCAGTGCAATGTCCTGGTCAGCATCAGATGCAGTGTTGTGGTCCAGAACCTTCCATTTGTGATCGTCAGCTTGGCCCCACTTCCAGGCAAACAGATGATCCTTTCTCATGAGGTTTCTCCGGGTC
>CALZJD010000045.1 GCA_945787795.1 Thermodesulfovibrionia bacterium
TGCAGGTTGTAATTGGGAATACGGGGCCTTACGTGGTGGATGTGATGCAGGCCGATGTTCCCGGAAATCCAGTTCGGTATCCCGGGCAGCTTGTAATAAGAGCAGCCTTCCAGAGAAGCCCTCATCTGCTCCCAGTCTTCATGACGGGCCCAGTACACACCTTCAAAATCATGCTGTATGTAGAACAGCCATAGACCGATGGCCCCGGCAATGAGTATAACAGGCAGCTGGATGAGAAGGTATGTCTTAATGCCGATAGTAAAACCTGCCAGCAGCATAATGGCAAGAATTGCAAGATTGGTCACGATCACACTTTTGCGCTCATGCTTCCTCGCACCCTTGCTTGAAAACCGGAAGCTGAGCAAAAACATATATGCCGGGCCAAGGCCAAACATGACAAGGGGGTTTCTGTAAAGCCGGTAGAAAAACCGTGTTCGTCCTGATGATGCCAGGTACTCATCTACCGTCAACAGGGAAACATCGCCCATACCCCTGCGGTCCAGGTCTCCGACTTAGACCGGGGAGAAGCAAAAAAGGACCCGTGACAGCAGTCATGGAAAAAAATAAAAATTCGTACCAGCAGAACAGCGGCAACCAGCGCCAGAGCAAATGTGGTCCAATAGGGAAATCCGGATGTAACCGTGTAGATCATTACTGCCCAGAGAGCAATATAAGGAATAAACGTGTCAAGAAGCTGCCAGGTTGCTTTTCTCAGCGCAGGCTTTTCGTATGTGGCCGTAGCCTGATACCAGTCTGGCTTGTCTTGTTGATTTCTGGTAGACCCGGTATCAGAAAGCATTTCATACCTCACACATCTTACTTAAATGATAATTATTTTTTTCTGATTGTCAAGCATAATTTACCATTAGTGTAAACATTCAAAGGGGAGCGGTAATTAAAGACATGATCAGATTCGGACCTCGAGCTTCGTGCGTTGAGCGTCGTTCGTTTTTTACGTCCGCTGCCCTTCCACGTTCGACGAATCACCCATCAATTCTCTCTCTATATTCTCCGGAGTTGCCCGGTCCTTATCATTCATGTCTTTTACCTGAATTGCCATTTGTTTTGCATTCATGTAACCGCTTTTACGGGCCTGATCCAGAGCATCCCAATTGTCCGATTTCAGGAATTCATGATAAGCAGGGACTAATTCGGGCATGATGTTTTTTCTGAAGCCCTTTAATAAGGCGATGTAGAAATGTAATGAGCCTGTTTTTCTGTTTTCAATTATATGGGAGAGCATGCCTGTGCTGCAGGTGTCGGCAAGGGTGTCTTTTAGATTTCTTAAAAACAACTCGGCCCTGCTGTAGGGAAAATCCATAAGTAACTCTTTCCACCATGTTCCGAGAATTCTGCGCTGAGCAATCTCTCCCACCTCATGATAGACAAATGCAGAGGTTTCCTTTTTGACCATGTCTGAAAATAGGTTCTCAAACCTCTTGACGGATACTTTTTTATCCATGCCCCTTGAAATACCGTATTCGTCAAAAGCCCGGGAAAGGGCGCTGCTGCAGTTTTTTGCGTTCATGTCTTCATACCGGTCACGGTAGAAATACTGCATGACCTCGACTCTTACAATTATCGTATGTCCCCGGGTCATGGCCGGGGTAGTGGCAAGGTCGCGGGCAAGTTCCCGGCCTGCAATGTACACCCTGTATCTGCCGATAGAGAATTGCTCTGATAACCGGGCCAGCATAAAGGCAGGTTTCATCATGTTTCCGTACCCTGCTGCATAGATAAAGCCCTTTTTATTCAGGATTGTATTTATTCCCTTTATGGAAAAGGGGCTGTATGTTTTTTTATGTATCGAAATATCGATAAACTTTTTATGTTCTGCCGCTTCCCAGAGGTCCTCTCTTTTGTCTATCCAGGCGCCCACCTTCTTGTGGTCAACAGAATCAGCGGAGGACAGGTTGTGTTCAGTTTTGTAGAGATCACGCATGCGCAAGAGCAGTCCGCATGGTGAGTACAGACCCCAGAACTGTGCATCTGAAATGTTGCAGTTATGTTTGACCTGGGCAGTAATATTATCAATATTGAACATACTCTTAAAATAACAAATTGTGAATAAATTACAAATTATGAAATTTGAAATTTACAGTTTGCAGTTAATTCGTAATTTATTTCTTCAGAAATTTTCTTATTTCCCCGACGCGCAGGGTTATCTTATTGCTGTCAAGGTGTTCGAGGAAGGGGAGGGCGTATTTTCTGGAAGTTCCCAGCAGGTCACGGAATTCACCAACTGTCATCTCAGGTTTTGTGCTGAAGAACTTCTGCAGACCGTCCATCATGATCCTGTATTTATCCGAAGGGATATAAATGGAGTCATTGATCCGTACAAGGCTTTTTTCCGTGGCCATTATTTTTAACAGTTCGCCAGCCTCCTGGGAATTAATCGAGACAGTCTTTGCCAGTTCATCTCTTGAAGGCGGCTGAAATGCAGCCTGATCCAGGGCCTTGAGTATCTTATCCTTCAACGCCTTTTTGCCATCGCTCAGAGAGATACTGAATGACGTAAGCCTGACAATATCTTTTTCAACAGTAATCTCCCGGATTCCGGAAAGCAGGATCTCAAATATCCTTGGGTCAAGACCTTTGAATATTGCCCTGAGGGTTTCTTTTGTCATGCCCGGCTTCAGGGGATGTGATGTATGGAAATCGTTAAGAGACGAGATGACCCTGCTTATAAATTCATTGTATCTCTCTCCATGAATAAGTCTCTCTTCACAGAGGATGAGTTGATTATTATTAACCAGTTTTTGAACTGCACTCTGCAGGCTGGGTGTTTCGACCTTTATCCATCCTGAAATTTCAGATGGCGTGATACCGTTCAGTCCGCTCTGCATAATCTTTGTCAAAAGCTTGTCCATAAGGCTTCCCTGTTCAAATGTCTCCAGGTCTTTCAACCTGTCATCTTTTTTTCTCCGCCGGGGGGAGACATCAAGGATCTCGCCGCCGCCTATAGTCATGAGGGGTGAAAATCTCCTGATAATATATCTGTCACCTGCCATGACCGTGACAGGTTCCTTGAACCGGATCTGGCAGAATGCCCTGTCTCCGGGTTTCAGTTCGTCTTTGTCATACATGATTATTCTTCCTGTCAGCTCTGTAGTACCTGTGTGAAAGTGCACCAGACTTCTGTTTTTAAGCCTGCTGATCGGGGCGTTCTTTAACATCTCAAGGTCTGCGTCAATGAAATAGGTGGTTTTCAGTTTGTCCGGTATGGACACCACATCACCGCGGTCTATATCCTCTTTTGCCACACCCTGTAAATTCATTGCCACACGCTGGCCTGCAAGGGCTTTTTGAATGTCTTTGCCATGGCTCTGGAGTCCCCGGACTTTGGTCCTGATCCCCTTTGGCAGGACCTCAACCGTATCATCAACCGAAACACTGCCGGAATGAGCTGTACCGGTGACAACCGTACCAAATCCCTTTAAGGTAAATATCCTGTCCACAGGGAGTCTGAATATTCCGCTTTCTGATTTTGACTCAACGCTTTTTGCAAGAGATTTTATTTTTTCTTTCAGCACATCCAGGTTATGGCCTGTTTTAGAAGAGACGGCAATGATATCAGCTCCCTCAAGAAAGGTGTCTTTTACGAAATTTTCAACCTCATCCCTGACCAGCTCTGTCCAGTCCTCCTCAACCAGGTCTGACTTCGTTAAAGCGATGATCCCCTTTTTCACTTTTAATAAATTGCAGATGTCCAGATGCTCCCTGCTCTGGGGCATAATCCCTTCGTCCGCTGCGATAACCATTAATACAATGTCTATGCCGCCTGCTCCGGCAAGCATGTTTTTGATTAACCTTTCATGTCCGGGAACATCAATGATGCCTACCTTCAGGCCGTCAGCATAGGAGAGGTCGGCAAATCCCAGATCAATGGTGATGCCCCGTTCCTTTTCCTCCTTGAGACGGTCCGGGTCTGTTCCGGTCAGCGCCAGTACAAGGGCGCTCTTGCCATGATCAATATGTCCTGCTGTGCCGAGAATTACGTAGCTACTCATATGGATAAAAAGTTATAAGTTATTGGTTAATCGTTATTAGTTATTCATACTGTTGATAGTTTATTACGAATAACTAATAACGATTAACAATTAACAAAATTTTGCATGCTTAAATCTTATTAATTTCGAAAGCAGACGCAATACAGCCTATTAGCGTTTTAACTTCCCTGTCCTGAACCGTCCTCGCATCTATGAGGAGTTCGTCTTCCTTGATCCTTGCTATTACAGGTGGATCACCAAGGCGAAGGTTCTTTTCCAGTGCATTGACTGTCATGTTCTGGGGCCTGATCGAGACCACAAAAGTCGGGAAGTCAGCTTCAGGTAATGACCCTCCGCCTGCACGTGACTGGTCAGGCTGAACCTCCAGGACTGCTTTGTCAGAGACAGATTTTTTTAAAGCATTGAAAATCTTTTTTGCCCTCTTTTTGATGATATCCCCTGACTCTGTCAGCATCCTTAACGTGGGGATGTTCTTCAAGGCCTTTTCCTCGTCATGGTACTGCATCAGGGTGGCCTCAAGTGCTGCAAAGGTCATCTTGTCTATGCGCATGGCCCTCATCATCGGGTTTTTCTGGATTTTCTGGACCAGCTTTTTTCTGCCTACGATAATGCCGGCCTGAGGGCCGCCAAGGAGCTTGTCACCGCTGAACGTAACAAGGTCAGCGCCTTCCTTTATTACCTCCTGTACCGTGGGTTCATCATGTACCCCGTAAGGCATGAGGCTGATCATGCACCCGCTTCCCAGGTCTGATACAACGGGTATCCTGAATTCTTTTCCCACTTTCACCAGGTCCGGGACCGGCACCTCCTGAGTAAATCCTGATATTTTATAGTTGCTCTGATGGACCTTGAGTAAAAGCCCTGTATTGCCGCAGACAGCATTCTCATAATCAAGGAGGTGGGTCTTGTTTGTTGTCCCTACTTCCCTTAATAGTGCACCGCTTGATTTCATGACTTCAGGGATCCTGAAGGAACCCCCTATCTCGACAAGCTCTCCCCTTGATACGATCACTTCCCTGTCCTTTGCAAAGGTGTCAAGGCAGATCAGCACTGCTGCTGCATTATTATTTACCACAACAGCATCTTCAGCCTCTGTCAACTCGACCAGTATATCCCTGATATGGGCATACCGTTTGCCTCTTTTGCCCTTTGCTATTTCATATTCAAGGTTGGAATAGCTCCGGGCTGTTGACATGATATTTTCAAGGGCCGTATCAGACAGGATGGATCTGCCAAGGTTGGTATGGATAACTACCCCCGATGCGTTTATAAGGGGCCGGAATTTAAATTCGGAATGTTTGACAATGTTTTTTTCTATGTCTGCAGCAATGGCATCAATAGTTATATCAGGATCAGCACCTTCAAGCAGCTCTTTTCTTTTTGAAGCGATCGTCTCCCTGATAGAGCGTACAATGATTTTTCTATAATACTTCTCAAGCCACTCCTCCCCATATGCGCTTTTGAGGCATTCATCGACTGAAGGGAGCCGGGAGAGTTTTTTCTTGTCAGGCATCTGATTTTATACCTCAAGGCAAAGGCCGGGGTCAAGGTTGAGCCGCTTGAATCGCTTGAACCGTTTCATCCGTTTCATCGGCTCAAGCGGATCAAACATTTTTTTTATCGTACTCCTCCATTTTCTCCGCCAGCGCCTTCCAGTTGCAGCTATGCAGTTCCCTGACCATTTTATGCATTTCACCGGCTTCGATAAACTTTATTCTGTCTGATCCTTTTTCTATCCCGTGATAGGGAAGCATGATGAAAAAGGCCTGGTCAACATGTTTCTTTACCGGATCCATTACATCATGACGTCTTGTGTGAAATGGGTCTTCCCCCTCTTTGCACGATGTAACAAACACATTGAACTGCCTACAGGCCATTGGTCTCATAGGATGTATGGAGCATGCCTGTTCAATAAGAAAAGGGCATCCCCTGTCTCTGCTGAAACTATGCAGCTTATTTTTGAGGACCTCACGTTCAGACCCTGAAATTTTTTCCGTTACATACCATATCAGTCCCTGCAGCTCCAGGGGGTAAAGAGGGATGTCCTGATGGGTCACACAGCAGCTTGAACATCCTTTTGCGCATGCCAGTTTTCTGTGCTTTTTCCTCTCTGCCTCAATCGAAGCTGAAACACCCTTATCAACTATATGATAAGCGTCAAGAAGCATAGAAAGCCAGGGAAGGTGTTTTTCATCTTCAGCTAATGAAAACCTGTTTGTCTTATGAGTCTTTGATCTCGGTTTTTTCATACCTTCACATAGTTATGTAAAAATTTAAAACAGAAATTCATATTAAGCATCTGTGTGTAATTACAAGTTGTATGTTTGTCATTCCGGCAGTCCTTAAGCCGGAATCCAGTTTCTAAAAAAGGGCTGGATGCCCGATTAAAGACTTCGGGCATGACTAAAAAAAGCAGTATACACATTGGATCTACGTAACACACGTACTAAAAATCATGACACAACAGGCATAAATCTTTTGGGTCTACCCTCAACATTGCTTTATGTTTATTCTCGTGTGAGTCATGGCAGGAAACACATGTCATTTTGCCGTTTATCAGGAGAAGTCCATTTACCGCCATGGAGGGAACAATATCTACAGTATGCTCCGGCGGAGATTTCCTGTCAGGATGACATGAAGTACAAAGCTTTGTTATTGGCTGTATCAATTGTACAGCCTCATTCTTTGTGTTCATAATGTGACAGATAGCGCAACCCTGACTTTTACCATGAACTTCCTCTAACGTATGGACGCTATTTCTGTGTAATTCTTCTGACATGCCCTTAACAGACATAGCGAAGAATAACAGAAGGCTGGCCAGCACACAGCTTATAGTTTTCATATTAAACCTCAAGGCAGCAATAGATACTGCATATGTAATAAGTAATTTTACAATGTGCTGTCATTTAAGAAAAGTCTGTCGACAATTAATTGTCTATTGCTTTAAAATCAAAACTTAATAATGAAGCAGGCATTTCTCATAACGCCCCGAAAGATAGAGATAAGAGATGTTCCTGACCCTGAACCGTCAGAAGGCGAGGTGGTGGTAAAGATTCAGACTGCTCTTACCTGCGGTACAGACCTGAAGGCCTATCTCAGGGGGCATAGTCTTATCCCAATGCCCGGACCTTTTGGACACGAATATTCCGGCACGGTGTATAAAACAGGAAAAGGGGTAGAGCAGTTTAAGCCGGGCGATGATGTTATGGGCGTGCACAGTGCTCCCTGTCTTGAATGCATATACTGCAAAAAAGGGGTGTACAACCTCTGTGAAACCATAATGGACCAGAAGGCCCTCGGGGCGTTTGCAGACTACATGGTGCTACCTGAAAGGGTGGTAAGGCAGAACCTTTATCATAAGCCCCCTCAACTGAGTTATGAAGTTGCAGCACTGCTTGAGCCTTTAGCGTGCGTGGTCCATCCTTACAATAAACTGGACATGGATAATATTGAGACCGCTCTTGTCATAGGGGCAGGATCCGTAGGTCTCATGCACCTTGCATATTTGAAAATGAAAGGCATTAAAGTTATTGTTTCTGATTTTCTTGATGCCAGACTTGATCTGGCAGCAGACATGGGGGCCAGTCGAGCTTTAGTCCCAAGGGCTGTTATGAACATAATTGAATCAATGACCGGCAATGCCGGCGTTGATCTTGTCGTGGAATGTACCGGACAGCAGGGGGTATGGGAAAAATCAGTGAACTATGTAAGGAGAGGCGGTACTGTTGTCCTGTTTGGAGGATGCCCTTCAGACACAACTGTGAGTTTTGATGCAGCCAGGCTCCATTATGATGAATTACACCTTATGGGTTCTTTCCACTTTGCGCCTGCTGATGTAAAAAATGCATATGACATTATTGTTGATAACAGGATAGACCTGTCTATGCTCATTTCCGGAGAATATTCACTGGAGAACATGGAAAAGGCCTTTGTTCTTATTGAAGAAGGTATCGGCATCAAGTATGCGGTAAGGCCGTACATAATATAATCCGCAGATTACACAGATTATTTCTGTAAACAGACTCATCTGCGGAATCTGTGGATAAAAATGAAAATTGCTAAACTCTACAGCTTTAATGACATACGGATAGAAGAAATGCCCGTGCCGGAACCAGGGCCAGACGAAGCACTAGTAAAGGTGATGTCATCCGGCATATGTTCGGGTGATGTCATGCCCTGGTATATCGAGAAAAAGGCGCCTCTTGTTCTGGGCCATGAACCGGCAGGAGAGATAGTAAAGACCGGAACACGTGTGGATTCATTTAGACCTGGTGACCGAGTGTTTGTGCATCATCATGCACCATGCATGGATTGTGCATTTTGTCAGAGAGGGGATTATGTCCAGTGCAGCCAGTGGCAATTATCCCGGTTAATTCCGGGCGGCATTTCAGAGTATATTCTGATTCCTGAAGGCATACTGAACAATGACACGCTTACACTGTCTGCAGGAATAACGTATGAAGACGGGACACTTGTAGAGCCTGCTGCCTGTGTTGTTAAATCTTTCAGACGGTCAGGAATAAAAAAAGGGGACACCATGCTTGTTATTGGTCTTGGAGTAATGGGCATGATGCATATTCTCCTTGCTCCCCATTTTGGGGCAAAAAAAATAATCGGGGCTGATATGAATAATTTCAGATTGATGAAGGCCCGGGAAACAGGCGCATCAGTAATCGATGTCAATAATAATTCGTTACGGGAAACTGTCATGTCCATGACAAACAATAGGGGTGCAGATATAGTTATCTCAGGTCCTAACAGTGTGGACGCGATAAACTCAGGGCTTCAGTGCGTGGCCCCGGGAGGCACAATGGTTTTGTTTGCTCCTGCCAAACCTGATGAGGTATTGACCCTGGACCCCAATGTTATTTTTTTTAAAGATATAAGTATTGTCCCCAGCTACTCCTGCGGTCCTGAAGATACCAGAGAGGCGCTCAGTCTGATTGAGCAGGGCTTGGTAAGAGCTGAAAAGCTTGTGACCCACCGATTTAGAATTGAAGAAACTGCAAAGGCATACCAGACAGTGGCCTCAGCACACGAGTCGCTGAAGGTGTTGATTGACTTCAATTGACAAACGACGATTGACAAACGACGAACGACGGCTATCAATTCCCTCTCCTGTGATACAATAAATCTGCCATGAAAATTATTGTAGCAATGAGCGGAGGGGTGGACTCCTCTGTTTCCGCCTATTTGCTGAAAAAGCAGGGCCATGAAGTCATAGGCCTGAGTTATGAATTGTGGGACAAAAGGGACTTGAAATCATCCAGCCTGTGCTGTTCTGTTGAAACTATTAACCTTGCAAAATATGTGGCACAACAGATCGGAATTGAACACTATACGGTTGATGTGAGAGACACGTTTTATACGCACGTGATCGAGAGTTTCTGTGAATCCTATATGAAGGGGACAACTCCCAATCCATGCATACTGTGTAACAAATATATAAAGTTTGATTTCCTTATGAAAAAAGCTGAAGAAATCGGAGCGGACTGCATTGCTACAGGGCATTACGCGCGGATTGAAAAACAGCAGGGGTCAGGGGCCAGGGGGCAGGGGCTAAAAAACGACAGCAAATTAGAGAAACTGAGTCCGGACAACGGACAGCGGAACCCGGAACCCGGACAACGGTTTTTACTGAAAAAAGGCATTGACATCAAAAAGGACCAGTCATATGTGCTGTATGTAATGAACCAGGATGAACTTGCAAAGACCATATTCCCTCTTGGAGAGTTTAACAAGGACAAAACCAGGGCTGTTGCACAAGAGATAGGCCTTGCCACTGCAACCAGGCCCGAGAGCCAGGAGATCTGTTTTGTAGGTGATGATAATTATTCAGACTTTATAAAAGGATTTTCTCCAGACTCATTAATGCCCGGTCTTATCCTTGATACTGAAGGCAAGGTCATGGGGGAGCATAAAGGGATAGCCTTTTATACGATAGGGCAGAGGAAGGGGCTTGGCATTTCATCTCCTGTGGCCCGCTATGTGGCAGACATCGACCGGGAGAACAGGACTGTCGTAATTGGTTCACGGGAAGATGCAACAAGAAAAAAGATAAAGGTGACTGATCTGAACTGGATTGCAGCTGATTTTCCGGTATCACCGGTACAGGCAGGGATTAAAATACGCTCTACCATGCGTGAAGTGCCCGCCGTGATAACTCCGGAAGGTGAAAATATGTCTGTTGAATTTATTGAACCCCAGTGGGCCCCTGCTCCGGGCCAGAGTGCGGTTTTCTATAATGATGATATTGTCTTGGGAGGGGGTATAATTGTTTGATTACAAGTGGTTAGTGGGAGTCAATGTGAGGTTTACGGTCAATAATACTTCAGGCCGACCTTTCCGTTTCATGTTATTTGTACGTTTTCTCAAAATAATCATAATTTAAATTAATGCAATTTTCT
>CALZJD010000046.1 GCA_945787795.1 Thermodesulfovibrionia bacterium
ACTGTCACCACACTTTTATACACCGATTGAACATCTTGATCAGGCTATCAAAATTATCCTTAACTATTCCTAAACAGTCATGACTCATGGATAAGATCAAGCTTTATTAAATACTTAAGATAACTCTTGGGAAGTTTCGTTAGTTCAAGACCAAATCCGTCGTAGCAATCACCATGCTTTACTACCCGAACTACTCTGCCGGGTATTCTGAGCAGCTCTCCTTTCAGGGGAATACGGATTTCATACGATGGGTTTACAGGCGAAGAGATTGAAGGTTTAATGTACATGCCCTTTTCAGAGCAGTCTATAAGAGTTCCGAATCTTTTTGTTTTATTGTTTAAAAATATTACTTCCTGGCCTGCTTTAATCCTCTTGCAAACTCGTTTCTCCATGGCTTACGCTCCCTATTTAATAAGCCTTTATAGATAAGTTTATAACATTAATCTATTTGAGCAGTCCATTTAATAAATCTAATGATGATATAAGAAAAGATGAGTAAATTCAGCCCTGCCCGAACACGGAGAATTACATATAAAAAGGGTTATTCTCAATAATAAAGATTAATCAGAGCGTTAGCTGAGTGTGTTGATAAAATTCCTGTATTCATCCGGAGGATTCAGAATTTCCAGTCCCACGCTGTTTGTCAAATCTTCGGGTGAGTTATCAAAAGACCACTTCTTCGGGTGAGTTATCAAAAGACCACTTCACATTACACTGGAGATTCAGGGTCCTGCCGGTTGCAAGCTCCAACTTCAACAGTAGTCTGCCTCCCGGTTCATAATCTTTGTTTTTTGAAGGGGCAGTAATCATGTAAATGCCGGTATCGGATAGATTCTCAATAAACACAGAACAGTTTTTCGTACAGGACAATCGTTCAGCTTTCAGGTTTACAACAAGTCTTTTGGCGCCTCTTCTCTCCATATCATTTTGCCTTTCTTTTCTGTCAGAAATTCATGTATTAACCAGAATAATGAAGCCACTTTATAAAATAATTAAAAATTTGTCAAGGTTCAATGAGAAAGCTACTGTGAAGTATCCTGTAGCAGAGACCGCAGGGCATCAATTATTTGAAAGTTTTTTTTGGTGTCATTCCGGCTCGACCGGAATCTAACACGTTTGATTCCCGTCGTGCTTCGCTTGCGGGAATGACAGAAATTTGGAACTGCGGCAGAAACCACAGTGTGTAATAATTATGAATTTGCCTGTACCCAGCTGATAAGTGATTCGAGGCTGACAGCACCGGACTGACGGGCCTTCTCCTTGCCTTCTCTGAAAATAATCATGGTAGGAATACTTCTTATATTACACTGAGCAGCTATACCCTGTTCTTTTTCTGTATCAAGTTTTGCTACCCTTACGTATGGCTCAAGCCGGATAGCAGCCTGCTCAAAAACAGGGGCCATCATCTTGCATGGTCCGCACCATGAAGCCCAGAAGTCTACAAGCACAGGTATGTGATCATTATTAATGTGTTTATCAAAATTATATGCTGTCAGTTCAGTCGGTCTCGCATAAAATATGGGCTGCTTACATGTTCCGCATACCGGGTGGTCAGCAAGCTTATCCCGCGGCATACTGTTTATACTGCTGCAACCAGGGCAAACTATATGTAATTTATCTTTCATTGGTTCTCTTTATTTTTAATTTATAACAATATTCTCCGAATTCTGCAAGTTTGACTTACGCCTGGTCTGCTGGCTAAAATATTACATCAACACGAACAGGAGATATGACAATGCCAATTTATGAATATAATTGTACGGAATGCAAGGAAACTTTTTCTCTGCTTCAGAGTGTGTATCCCGAAGCAAAAAACACCCAATGTCCCAGGTGCGGAAGTGGTAAAGTCAAAAAGGTGATCTCTGCTTTCAGCTGTTCCTCCGGCTCTGGAAGCGGTTCAGTCCCGGCCCCTAATTTCGGCGGCGGTGGTGGTTGAGGCATTTCATCCTGCTGAACAGTTAGTTTGGCTCATGACATGTTTCAACTCTACCCGGAATTACCCTGAGTTAATTCAATTTAATCAGATTCCTTTTTAAAGATATTATTACACCTGATGTGTGTCCTTTGAATTGTTCATTACAATTAATCAAAAACCTTTGATATAATCTAAGTTAATACGCAGGTTTTAATCATCAGGGACAGGGGATGCTATGTTAAGCATGAGAAAATCTATAATATTAATATTATTTATCTGCTTTGTTTTTTTTCTTCCTTCTTCCGGTTTTCCGGAAGGGGGCCTAACGTTACAGGTCCACCCCTACCTACCCTCCACCGAGTTACTTAAGAAGTTCTCCCCTCTTATCACGTATCTGAAAAACAGGCTTGAGTCAGAAATTGTATGTAATATTTCCGGAAACTATCAGGAACATATAGAAATGGTGGGTAATGATAAAGTGGACATTGCCTATCTCGGACCTGTTTCTTATATCAAAGTGGTTAATAATTTTGGTACCAAACCTCTTCTTGCCCGGCTTGAGATAAAGGGAAGCCCGCTTTTTCAAGGTGTAATATTCACCCTCAAGTCATCATCAATCAGATCTGTTAAAGATTTAAAAGGAAAAAGGTTTGCATTTGGAGACCCTGATTCAACAATGAGTCATATTGTTCCTCTTACCGTTTTGTATGATAAAGGTATCAAACTGCATGATCTGGATAAACACTCTTTCCTGCCTGGCCACCGAAATGTAGCACTTGGGGTACTGATGGGCGATTTTGACGCAGGCGCTGTAAAAGAAGAAGTGTTCAATGAGTATAAAGCGCGGGGCCTGATTGATCTTGAGTGGACCCCAAAGATTTCAGAGCATTTGTTCGTAACAAAGTCATCACTGCCTGATAAGACCATTAAGAAGCTCAGGGCCGCCCTGTTCTCGCTCAGGGATGATCCTGATGCATTCAGGATTATGTCTTCAATTAAGCAGGGGGTAACCGGTCTCGTCCCTGTAGAGGACAGGAATTATGATAACTTAAGGGTCATTTTAAAAAAATCAGAACAAATTCTAACTGTTAAATGAGTAAAAATACACATTTCAGGTATTCCCGCTTCATCCTGACTTTTATATCAATTCTGGCAATATTCCTTTTTATCGTGATCTCATCCATTATATCTCAACACTATGAAATGCTGGAAGAAATTCATCATGACGCGCAGAATGAAATGGAGCTCATAGGGACTTTTTCAAGAGAAGCCCTTTTGACCGGTGATTATGCGGCAGTCGAACAATTCCTTAATGAATGGGCCAGAAAGCATGAAGAGATACTGGAAATGAAGGCTGTAGCACCAAATGGGTTTGTCCTGGTCCATTATAAAAGCTATGCTGCTTCAGCTTCCAGCATTCAGTTAAGACAGATTGTGACGTATGAGGACCGGGAACTGCTTGACCTTGAGATGATAAAAGACATGTCACCAGCGCAGTCAAGCATGATCAGGTTCAGCCTACCCCTGGTTATTGGGTCAATCATATTGACGATTACTATCGGCATAGTTCTATGGTATGCAATGAAGAAACTTGCACTTCTCCCCATGGAAAGAGAACTGTCCATACGTGAACAGGCCGAGAGAAAATTCCGTCTCCTTCTTGAATCAGCTCCTGATGCAATGATCTATATTGATAAAGATGGAAAAATTCTTATAGTCAATGCTCAGACAGAACTGCTCTTTGGTTACAACAGAAATGAATTGCTTGGAAGTGATATTGAGAAGCTTGTGCCTGCAAGTCTGCGTTCAAGACATTATGAGTTGAGAGAACAATATGCCATAAAACCTTTGTCCCGTCCAATGGGTTTAGATAAGGAGCTTTTTGGAGTTACTAAAAAAGGCAGGGAGTTTCCGGTTGATATTAGCCTCAGTCCGGTAGAAACAGCAGAAGGGCTTTTTATCCTGAGCGCTGTCAGGGACGTAAGTGAGCGCAAACTGGCAGAAGAAAAGATCAAAAGAAATTATAATTTTCAGTCTGCAATCAGCTCAATCCTGAGTATCTCACTGGAACCAATTCCCATAGAAGACCAACTGGATCAAATACTTGATGCAATACTGTCAATCCCGGGGCTGTCTCTGGAATCAATGGGCTGTATATATCTGGTTGAAGATAAACCTGATGTTCTTGTCATGAAGGCCAATAAGGGCCTTCCTGAGTCCATTAAAACAGGCTGTGTAAAAGTTCCCTTTAAACACTGTCTGTGTGGAGAAGCCGCAGCAAGTGGAAATGTTGTATTTGCCGAATGTACAGACAAACGCCATGATCACGAGCAAAAACACGAAGCTGACTTCCAGCACAGCCACTATTGTGTACCAATCATGTCCGGTGATAAAACACTAGGCATTATAAACCTGGTTGTTAAGGAAGGGCATCAGAGAAGCAGCGATGAAGAAGATCTTCTCAAATCAATAGCAGGAACTCTGGCCGTAACTATTGAACACAATCATGCTGACATGGACAGGCAAAAGCTCCAGAACCAGCTTGCGCAGGCTGAAAAGATGTCAGCGCTGGGAAGGCTGACCGCGAATGTTGCCCATGAGATAAGAAATCCTCTTACATTGATTGGAGGTTTTGCACGCAAACTTGACAGGTCTATTCCTGAAGGGGACAAACACAAGGAGTTTTCAGGCATTGTTATAACTGAGGTAGAAAGACTTGAAAAAATATTAAGAAATGTCCTTACTTACTCAAGGGAGACACCTTTAAACTGTGAACAATCAGATATGAAACAGATGTTACATGAGTCTCTTTCTCCTTTCCGGGACAAACTGGAAAAACAGTCTATACTGGTGAAGGAGTCATTGAATGATCTTCCCATTATCGAAGTGGACAGGGACCAGGTTCGAGAGGTCTTTAACAACCTTTTGGCCAATGCCATGGATTCCATGCCTGACGGAGGTACATTAACTATCTCTGCCGAACATACCCGTGTAAAATTAAAAGATTATCTGGTTATCAATTTTGCTGATTCCGGAGAAGGCATTGCTGAAGAGAAACGGACAGGGAACCGGTCTGGGACTGCCCATATCAAAAAAAATAATGGAAGACCACAAGGGTATCATTCAAGTGGACAGCACCATTGACAAGGGAACAACCTTCAGCCTCTATTTTCCGGTTAATGGCAGCAGTTCATAAAAATCAAGGGTCCAAGGGTCCAAGGGTTCGAGGATTCAAGGATTCGAGGGTATAAGGACAGAAAAATAATGAGGATATATTTTATGTATCAGGAATTTTAAAAGTATTATCCTTAAAGTTTCCTTTCCCTTGGCCCCTCAACCCCTTGAATCCTGGAATCCTTATTTGTACACACTTTGTCCCTTTGCCCTGAGTAGTGACTTAATGGTTTGTATCCTCAAGCCATTTTTTAATCAAACCAAGTTCTTTTTCATTAAGGTACATTTGAGGCGCGTCTCTCTCACCCGTCATAAAAGCCATTGCCCTTTCAAACTGGGTCCTGAACATGCCATGGTTATCGGCAAATCCCTGCATTGCAGACTCTGAATAGGTCACAGCTGTCTTGATATTCCTTTCTGCCTCCTCCATGTTCCCGATTTGAGCATACGCAGTGCCACGGGCAAAATAAGCAGTTCCATTATCCGGTTGGAGTTTTATGGTAATGTCAAAATCCTCTATAGCATCACCGAAGCTCTCTTTGGCCAGATGGGCCATGCCCCTGTAAAAGTGGGCCCGGAAATTATTGTCATTCAATTCCATGGCTCTGCTAAAGTCGTTGATAGCATCATCAGTCTGCTGAAGTTTAAGAAAAGCAACTCCTCTGCTTAAATATGCAATGTCTGTATTGCCCCCTGCGTCAATCGATCTGGTAAAGTAGTCTATGCTATCCCGGTGTTTGCCTTCCATAAACAGTCTTTGCCCATTCTGGAATAAATCATCCTTATTCATTTAAGCCTCCTTTATGGAAAGCCTGGGTTTATCCATATTCCTTTTGGAGCGTTCATATTAAGAATAAATATCTCTTAATACTTCTTATATGATAAAAACATGGACTTGTCAATCTCATATTGATGGTCTAAACAGGAGTAAATGTTAATAATTAGAGTTTGTGTATAAAATCAATTCTTTATGATTTCATTCCGGCAGCCTGCCTACCGCAGGCAGACAGGCTTCGGGCATGATAATAAATAACGGCGGCTTATACAAGGACTTAGATTAATTCCCCCGTTTAAGTACTGTTATACTAAATGATGCCAAAAAAGAGAGTTACGACTTCAAAGAAAAAACGGTCCGGGCATTTACCAGGGAATAAGGATAAATTTATATGTTTCAATAAGGAGTGCAAACTGCGTAAACAGAAAAGCTGCAAGGGTTTTGAGGGATGTCCGGGTTATCTGGGCAAGTAAATCATAACCAATCAAAACCAGAACCGGTAAAAAGCCAGCCAGAATAAACACCCTGAAAAAGCCAGGATTTTTTCCAGAGAATTAAGCCTGTCTGTCTTCAGTATGAAATACAGACTCAGGGGGGACGTCAGGAAACAGGCTGTTATATAAATCCATTTGGGTATGCTTTCTCTCACTGGTGAATCAGGAAAGGCCGCGCAAAAGGGACATTCAATTTCATTGTCAAGCCTGTGCCCGCAGCGGGCACATCTTGTTATTCCAAGAATTTCATCTGTTTCAGGATCGTGCATCAAATTTGCAATCCTATACCCCGAACTCAAGAAAATACTGATACGGCAGAAAATCATGAGAACGGAGAAGCTGATATCCTGCTTCTTCCAGTTCACTTATCACTATTTCTTTCGCAAGCTTGTGGTCAGGTGGAGGACCATAGGGAAGCTTTTTTTTATAAAAATCAATAATAACTAATCTCCCGCCTTTTTTAAGACTTTTTTTAACTTTAGAGAAATATATAATCCTGTTATCTATATGGTGATAGGTGTCGCACAAAAAAACTATATCAACTGTATTGTTTTCCAATTCAGAATCATCAGTTTTCACCACGCGCGCTTCATAATTCTTCAACCCCAGTTTTTTTGCGTCTTCTTTCATATACCGGACCATGGATGGTTCTATATCAAGACCAACAGCTTTCCCTGTCAGTGCTGCAAATGCAAACCTGCGGGTAAAGTAGCCTGTACCGGCACCTATATCTGCAATCACATCATTGAGCCTGACATTCATCTTTTTTATGACTTCTTCAGGTTTCTGCCATATATGGCGATCAGGATCTTCAAAGGCATTGATCCACATCTGAATATCATCAAACCTGACCTGAGGCGCAGGAGCTGGTCTTTCCTGCTTTTCAGCACAGCCTGATATAAAGACCGCTGCAATGAACATAGCAATCGTTAGCATTACTTTTAATAACCTGACTGACATGCAACCTCCTTAGATTGAAATAAGTACATGCATTTTTATGAAAAGAAATCATCTGTTTGTCATTTCCGCAATCTGTTAAGCGGGTCGTAGCGACTCTCGCGAAGACTCGCATCGAGAATCCAGAATCTTTTCTTTTTTAAAGCGTATTCAAAAAAGCCAGTATATCATCTATTTCTTCATGTGAAAGATAATCAAACAACGGCATCCTGGCAAATGGCTGTCTAAACTGCTTTATAATGTTTTCTGATACAGCAGGAGATTTACTTACGGGAAGCCTGGGGTTTTTTAATACACCTTTAAGTCCCGGGCCGACGTTCGTTTCTGTACTGTCCGGATGATGGCAAAAGCTGCATTTGGATGCGAACAGTTTCTTTCCCCTTTCAATGCTCCCTGCATCTGTTTTTAATATAATTCCCTGGTTCTTTTTATTATTGTCTTCTTCAATTACAACATCCTTTTTATCATGGACCAATTTGTCGAATGATATGTCTGTCCCAAACTCTGATACAAGAAGATAATATCCTGCTGAAGAACTTACAAGGCCGAATGTGAGAACCGCAATAATAAGACCAATATTCTTAACATGTTCATAAAATTGTCTGTATGCTTTAATAAATGAAAGCTTGATTCCAAAGAGAGCAAGAATTGTAACAGCAAGAAAACTGTGAAGCGATGCCCTTGAAGATAGTTCAGTCTTTGCTGAAACTATGTATTGAAGACAGAAAAATGCAATTACAAGGAAAATAAGAATATACATATAACCTGATATCCTGTGAATTCCCTTTAATGTATTGATATTATATTTTCTGTCACTTCTCCCCAGAACTTCGAACATGGTGACCATTAAGACAACAGCAAGAATTAATATAAAAATAGAAAGAATTGATTTAATAAAAAAAATAGACACGTTACACCATTTGAGCCGATAAAAGTTAGCAATATATAACTAAAGAATTATATCTGATTATGAATGAAAAAACACTGGGTCATGGGTCAATGAGTCATGGGTTACGGGGTAAGTTGTGATCTATAACCTATAACCCATCACCCATAACCTATCACCTGTTTTTTTAATGCTATAATTTTACAATGAAACGCACGTACGTTCTCATCTTTTTTGTTTCATGCTCACTCCTTATTTTTGAAGTGACTTTAACGAGATTCTTCGCAATTCATCTCTGGTATCATTTTTCCTTTATGGTAATCAGCATAGCCATGCTTGGCATTGGCATGGCAGGAACGGTCCTTGCAATTTTATCATCACAATTTCATACATCAGATCAAGCCATCATTACAAAGAGAGCATTATCACGTGTCATGGCAGAACAGATATGCTCGGAATCTAACGTACCGGTTTATGCATTGTGTGCCGGAATTTCTATTGTTCTTTCTTATGTAGCTGCAAATAACCTTCCTTTTGATCCAATAAAATTCTCATGGGAAAAATGGCAGATATTATATCTTTTACCCTACTGCATAGTTTTAAGTATCCCGTTTTTTTTCACGGCCCTGCTTATCGCCTCCATATTTCTCAATCGCAGCGACATGGCGAAATCAGTGTATTGTGCAGATCTCATGGGTGCCGGACTGGGATCAATATCTGTTCTCGGACTGTTACATATTTCAGGTCCTGAAAACCCGGTCATGTATGCATCTATACTGTGCCTGACCGGATCATTTATAGCAGGCGGAAGAAAGATTAAAACCACATCTCTCTTGATGATAGTGATAAATATTCTTCTGTTAACAGCCGGTCACCATTTTATAGAAGTAAAGATGTCACCCTATAAAAGGCTTTCCAACTACCTGAAGTATCCCGGCGCTGAACATATAACAACGTATAACAGCTCATATTCAAGGGTTGATGTGTTTAAAAGTCCTGCGGTAAGATTTGCTCCCGGCCTCAGCCTTACCTATCTTGATCCCCTGCCTGAACAGACCGGGCTTGCAATAGATGGGGACAGAATAACAGTGGTAACAGAGAGCACAGACAGGAGAAAATTAAAATTCCTGAAGTTCCTTCCCTCCTCTGCTGCATATGAAATAAAGGAAAATGCCAGAGTGCTCGTTCTTGACCCGGGTGGGGGGCTCCATGCACTTATGGCTGAATATTATGATGCTGAAGAAGTGCATTCAGTCGAAAGTAATCCCCTGTTGTATAAGATCGTAAAGGATGATTTCAATCAAATTACAGGAGGATTATATAAGAATAATACATGGACCGGCCTGGGACGAAACGTCCTGCAGCAGACAAATGAGCAGCAATATGACATTATTGATATGCCCATGACAGGCACGTCGGTCATGGGTTCTTTCGGTATATCAGAAGATTACAGATATACGGTTAATGCCTTTGAGAAATATATTTCTGCACTAAAAAAAGACGGCATCATAAGTATCACTCTCTATCTCATCCCTCCTCCCAGAACAGAATTCCGCTTCCTGGCAACCTTGAGAATTGCTTTTGAAAGATCAGGCATTAATGATCTATCCAAACGAGCAGTTGTAATCAGGAGCTGGGACAGCATGACCATCCTGGTTGGGAAATTACCATTTACGGATAAAGAGTTGGCGGAGATCAGGGAGTTTTCCCGTACAAGACGGTTTGATATACTCTATCAGCATGGCATTAAAAAAGAAGAAATCAGAACGTACATCAAGTCTCCTTCAGACACCTATTATGCAGGTCTTGCACATCTCCTTGACCCGGAGAAAAGCTCACAGTTTATTAATGATTATCTCTTTGATATCAGTCCTGTTACAGATGATAATCCCTTTTTCAATCATTTCGTCAAGGTTGAAAACATTAATGCCATATATAAGGTTATGGGTCGTAACTGGCTGTATTTTTTAGATGAAGGTTATTTAATGCCTCTCATCCTGATATCGCTTATTATCTTAAGTCTGATCATCATTTCTTTACCTGCAGCTTCAAAATCAGTTCGGGCAAGACTTAAAACCTATCACCATACCCTCACGATCTCAACAATGCTATACTTTGCAATGATTGGTCTGGGATTCATGTTCCTTGAGGTCTCCCTGATTCAGAAAAGCATTCTCTTACTGGAAAATCCATCATACTCTTTTGCCGTCATACTTACAGCAATCCTGATAAGTTCAGGAACGGGAAGCTATATGAGCCGACAATATCCAGTGCTGAGCAGCCCGGTTTTTGTTTCATTCCTGGCATTTCTCATATTCGCATATAATTACGTTTATCCATTCATGCTTGACCACCTGGTACCACGCAGTCTTCAGACAAAGATACTTTTGTTAGCACTATCTGTAATGCCCATGGGTTTTTTTATGGGTATCCCCTTTCCAACAGGCCTCGGACTGCTGGGCCAAAGATATACTTCTCTCATACCCTGGGCATGGGCGGTCAATGCCTGCTTTTCAATACTTGCTCCGGTACTTACCGTTGTGATTGCACTGACAGCCGGGTTTCATACTGTCATGCTGCTCTCTTCAGCTGCATACTTAATTGCGTTTATTTTGCTGACCCGTATGGTTCGTAACATGGCGCATGTATAATTATTGTCCCTCCTGTTTCAAAGGTTTCATGTAGGTAATGGATTAACTTGTTCCCTGCATAAGCTCAATTCCAGGTAAAATTTACATATTTTCAAGATAATTAAACTGATATCCGAAAAGATATATATTCATAATGCGTTATTGAAAGAAGAGATAATCTATGATGAACACTGTTTTATTTGTAGATAATGAAAAAATCAGCCTGAATTCAATTGAAAGATTATTCATTGATTCAGATATCAGGGTTTTAAAAGCAGATAATGCCCAAAAGGCCCTGGATATTATCAGCCAGGAGGACATAGCAGTGATTGTCGCGGACAATCAGATCCCCGGCATAAATGGTAATGCCCTTCTTTCACGGGTAAATGAGATTTCTCCTGATACATTAAAGATCATGATAACAGGATATGCTGACCTTGAAACAGCTGTTGATGCGTTAAACAGCGGAGAGATTTTCCGTTTTATTATCAAACCCTGTCAGAATGATTCGCTCATCAAGACAGTCCAGGAAGCCCTGGAACAGTACTGGATTATACATTCCCTGAGAAGCACGGATGAGAACACGTTATTATCTCTTGCGGAGGCAGTTGAGTTAAAAGATGGATACACCAGGGGGCACTGCCAAAGAGTGGCAGAGTATGCTCTGATGATAGCTTCTGAAATAAATATGGGTGGTAATACAGTGAAAGCGATCAGGTATGGAAGCTGGCTCCACGACTGCGGCAAGATCGGAGTGCCTGAGGATATTCTGAACAAGAATGGCCCTCTTGATCCGGAAGAGTTTGAAATAATCAAGAACCATCCAAAATGGGGAGCTGATGCTGCAAGGAATGCTGAATTGTCCAGCCCCATTCTTAATATCATACATTTTCATCATGAGCGATATGACGGTTCTGGATATCCCGCCGGGCTTAAGGAAGATGAAATACCTTTTGAAGTCCGGATAGTCACTGTTGCCGATGTCTATGATGCCCTTACATCTGACAGGCCTTACCGTGATAAATACAGCATTGACAAGGCTATGGACATAATGCGCATCATGAGGGGAACTGCTTTTGACCCGGACATTCTGGATCTGTTTCTGGATATGCGCGTACAGATCAATAAATAGCATCTTTATATACAGTGTAGTATCCCGTCATTCCGGCTTATTTCGTCATTCCGGCTTTTCCGGAATCTACTTCCTTCAGACTCCCGACAAGCGAGAGTGACAAACTTTTCTGCTGATTCATGCTAACCCTCTGTCATTCCGGCTTCCGTTCTCCGTTGCACTGCGCAGGATGAATGAACGGAATCTTATAGCTTGGTATTGTTGGAATATTCTTATATAATTATTGCCAGAGTAGTATACAGGACTTCCCTGAATCAGCCGGAGACACAAAATGAATTTACATTTTAAGGGCTGGAAAAAGAACTGGTCATTGATGAGCGCTTTTTTCAGCGCTGATGAAATCAGTACCATTACAAAAAAGCTCAAGCATTTAAAATCAGACAATGTGGTTTTCTGCGCATTTGAAAACAGGTTTGCCAGAAGCGGAGGCCTTGCTACGGTTATAACCAACATCCTCCCCTCTCTTAAGGAATCCAATAACATCCCGACCGTTATGCTCATGACTCCCTTTTATCCGCACATAATGGACAGGAAGAAAATCAGATCAACAAATATTCGATTTGACGTACCATTTGCAGGCAGTTCGGTCCGGGCCAAACTGTATGAGCATACCTGGACGTATACAGTTCCGGTAAAAGGAAAAATCAATGAGTACTATATTGAAGCAAAAGGTTTTTTTGATTCCAGAAACAGGCTCAAAGACCCTTACATATATAATGAGATAGACAAGGGAGAGAACAATAATATTTTATTACATAACGCATTGTTTTATTGCAAAGCTGTACCTTTTGCCCTGAATGCACTTGGCATAACTGAAAACATTATTTTTCATCTCCATGAATGGCAGACATCTTTTATTGCGCTCACTTCCAAAGAGGCAATGCTTAAAGGGACTTTACATTCGGGCGCTTCTGTACAGACAATGCATAATTCATATGATTCCACAGTAGCGTGGAGAGAGCTGAAAAAAATATTGACCCGTCCCAGAAAAGCCAGCCTGTCAGCTATAAGCGAACTATCCCTGTCAGCATATCAGATAGGGCTTCAACTGGTTGACGCCCCTCTTACAACAGTAAGTGAAAATTTTGCGGATGAGCTGACCTCAGATATTATACAGACCAGACACTATGCTCCCCACCTGCAGAACATTCTCAAGGCGAGCAGGACCTATGGAATAAACAACGGCATGTTTGTTGATTTTTCTCCTGAGTTCCCCAAAAAAGACAAACATTCTATCAATGAAATTAAAAAAATAAAATTAAAAAACAGAAAATCCCTGCTAAAGGTACTGGACACCTATACACCAAAGGACAGGTTCGGAGAGTTAACATATAAGGACAAATCTATAACTAAATTGCCTGATAATGTACCGATCGTTGTTATGAGCGGAAGACTTGATCCAATACAAAAGGGGTATTTTGTGTTATTAAGAGCGATCGAAAAATTTGCCAGTGACACAATCAAATTTATTCTTGCGCCCTTACCTGTCACCCCTTCTCACCTTGACTACTTTTATGAGGTCGCCTGCAAATGTAAGGGCAATGTCACTGTTTTTCCGTTGAGGATGAAAAAGGGATATAGGGAACTTCAGACAGGCAGCACCTTTGGTGTCATGCCCTCTATTTATGAGCCATTTGGAGCGGCTGTTGAATATATGGCAAGCGGTACGGTTGTTATAGGAAGGGCCACCGGAGGCCTGGTAGACCAGATTGACAGCAAAAGCGGGTTCCTTTTTAAGGAGGACGCTGTATTTTACAAAGAGGAGAACATCCGGGATTTTATCGAATCCGGCAATATTATGCAGATACGAAAAACCAATGCATGGGCCGAGAGCATGGCAGGCAATTTATACGACACGCTCATAAAAACAACAGCTCTGTACCAGAACCGTCCTGCCCAGTATTACACGTTGATACAGCGAGCGTTTAAAAAAGTCTCAGATTTTAATTGGGAAAAAGCTGCAAAAAAGTATTATCAGGTTTACAATATGATTAACAGGGTGTAACCAGTTTTATAAGGAGGAACGATGTTAGCAGATGTAAAGGTAATCGAAGGTGGTCAGACAATAAAAACAGAAAGAATGAAATTAAAAGCTGTGAAGGAGTTCAGTGACGAAGTAAGCCTTTTTGAAAATGAGGAAGGACGGGCCGTCATTTACTTCAGGAATAAAGACGAGTATGTGCTGGTGTCAATAGATATGGCATAGGGAACCTCGTTACTCGTTACATATCACTCGTCACACGTTACTTGTTATTTCTTGACTTCCCCGGTCATGGGCACAAAGGCGACACCACCCATCTGCTCAACCTCAAGCTCCCCTTTTACTTTTTTAACAAGTGTAAGGGTCTGAAAGTAGAGTGTACTGCCTAAAGGTATTATCAGTCTGCCACCTTCCTTTAACTGCATTATCAAAGGCGGGGGTATATGGTTTGCCGATGCCGTAATAATAATTGCATCAAAGGGGGCATGTTCGTCCCATCCAAAATAACCGTCCGCATATTTTGCCTTTACATTTATATAATTCAGACTGTCGATCAGTTTTTCAGCTTCCTTTGCAAGATCTTCAATAATCTCGATTGTATATACCTCAGAAACGATCTCAGCAAGGACAGCGGCCTGATATCCTGATCCTGTTCCTATCTCCAGTACCCTGTCTGTTGCTTTTAGGTTGAGCGCCTCGGTCATCAGAGCAACTACATAAGGCTGGGATATGGTCTGGCCATTGCCAATTGGCAATGGATGGTCATTATATGCCTTGCCGCTTAACGATTTTTCAACAAAAAGATGTCTCGGAATCCTGCCCATCGTAATGAGAACCATCTCGTCCTTTATACCTCTTTTAACGAGCTGGTCCCTGACCATGGCCGCCCTCTTTTTTATAAACCTGTCATAATCTTTTGAGTTATTGCTGACCGGTTCAGGGGAGGACGAGAAACCAAACAGCAGGAGGGAGATGAATGCTAT
>CALZJD010000047.1 GCA_945787795.1 Thermodesulfovibrionia bacterium
TCTGTCATGGACATGGCAGAATCCGTCCCAGGCTATCACTTTTTTTGAACTGTTTTTCGCTATCCAGGCAGACAGGTTTCTGTCGGGTATGCATATCACGGTGTCTGAGTCCAGTGACTCTACAATTTTTATACTGTTGGCTGATGTACAGCATATATCACTCTCTGCCTTGACATCAGCAGTTGTATTTACATACGTGACAACCGGGATTCCGGGGTGGCGTTCTTTAATGTCCCTTAAAGTGAAATCAGCAGGGTATTTGTAACCGTCTTCATACCTGAATCCCGGGAACCGGGTCCTCGTCTTCCTCTCGCCGCTTACGGTGACCATGTCAGCCATCGGACAGCAGGCCTCCCGTACAGGAAGCAGGACTGTTTTTTCAGGTGAAAGTATGGATGCACTTTCAGCCATAAAATTAACCCCGCAGAATACAATGACATCCGCATCAGTGGTAGCCGCAGTGCGCGAAAGTTCCAGAGAGTCACCGGTGTAATCGGCAATGTCCTGCACTTCTTCCCGCTGGTAATTATGGGCGAGAATTATTGCGTTTTTCTTTTCTTTGAGCTGGAGAATTTTGGCTGCAATAGATTTTTCGTTTGTCATGAACTTACTATTTTAGACTTTTTATCAGAAATTTAAAAGACAGTTCCATCCAATCAATTTTCACACATATTTGAGCCGGGGAGGTACGCCTTAAAAAAGTTTTGAATACGGCACTATGCAATGAAATGTGATCATTATCTTATGTTGATAAACATACAAAGTGTATTCTGGTGATCTACTGCTAAAACCGCCCCATAACATTTTTAAGGCGTACCTCCCGGGCTGTGTAAATAATGCTGGCTATATGTCCGGGGGATTGTCTGTAAACAGGATGGTTCCGTTATCATTCACGATGGTGTATACCGCGGTAGTTGGTTTCGTGTGCCTTTTGCTGTGCATGGAGAGGACCTTCCTTATATATTTTCTGGTTTCAGCTATGGCAGGTACCCCTCCTGATTTCTCCACCGTTGTTGGTCCTGCGTTATAGGCGGCAAGGGCCAGATCGAGATTTCCCTTAAATCTGTCCAGCAGAAACCTTAAATACTTTGTCCCTGCTTCTATGTTCTGCCCCGGATCATAGGGATTTAAGATCTGCATATCAGCAGCTGTTCCCGGCATTAGCTGCATGAGCCCGATAGCCCCTTTTTTCGAAACCGCAGCAGCATCCCAGTTTGATTCTACTGTTATTAAGGCCTTGATCAATGACGGTTCTATATCATATTTATCAGAAGCTGACCGGATTATGTCATCATAGCCGGCCCTCTTTTGGAAAATATTTTCAGATATTATTTTTTTGTAATGATCGCCTTTAGGTATGTTTGTCAGATGAATAACTCCATCTTCGTCAACATATTTGTAAATGTCAGCATGGCTGGAAGATGAAAATGACCACGCCAATATTATCAAGCCTGATATTAAAATTTTCTTCATTATATTTAATATATTACTTAAATCATATACTGTCAAATTATTTTACACTATATTGAGAATTATTTGTGTGAGCATGATATATCATATCAATATTATTCGAAATAATCATGATATTTCTTAAGGGTGCTCATATGCTATCATTATTTAGATTTTATCCTGTATTATATTGATTAATTTACCATTATCCAAAAGTCAATTCTGCTGTACGTTGATAATATACATCCCGGGGACCGGACCAGTCTTCATCTTGAGAAATAAACTATGAGCAAACCGATTGTTGCGATTATTGGAAGACCCAATGTGGGCAAGTCTACCCTTTTTAACAGGATGGTGGGCAAACGGCGTGCTGTTATCGAGGATTTTCCAGGCATAACAAGGGACAGATTATACGGAGAAGCCAGGTGGGAAGGCAAGATATTTGACGTTGTTGATACAGGCGGATTTCTCCATGATCCTGAAGAGGAGTTTGTCAGAGAGATCATAAAACAGGTATTTATGGCAGTTGAAGAGGCCGATATCATTATCATGATGATGGACGGGGAAAGCGGGGTCATGGCACTGGACATTGATTTAATCGACAGACTTCGAAAGTATGACAAGAGGGTCCTGTATGGCGTTAATAAAATAGACGGACCCAAAAAAGAGAAGTCCCTGCTGACGGATTTCTATTCCCTTGGGATTGATCTGTTTCCATTTTCAGCGCTTAACGGCTATGGCTATGAAGAGCTTATGGACTCGATAACTGAACATCTGCCGGAGGTGGACGAGGAAAAATCAGAGTATCCCAGGGTCGCCATAGTAGGAAGGCCCAATGTCGGAAAGTCCACTCTTGTTAATTCATTGCTCAGCAAGGAACGGATGATAGTAAGCTCCACTCCCGGAACAACAAGGGATGCGGTAGACTCGGTCTGTTCCTATTACAAAAGGAACTATATTCTTGTTGATACAGCAGGTATCCGAAGAAAAGGAAAGATGGCAAAGACCGTAGAGCGGTATTCTTTTCTCAGAACAATAAAGAACATAGAAAATTGTGATGTTGCCTTAATAATACTGGATGCGATTGACGGGGTTGTAGAGCTTGACCAGAAAATTGCCGGTTTTGTAACATCTGCAAAAAAAGGCGCTATTATCATTCTCAATAAATGGGATGCGGTAACTAAAGAAACGGCAACAGCAGATGAGGTCAAGAAACTGGTCTATGACAAGCTCTGGTTTATGAAACATGTGCCGGTTCTGACAATTTCAGCATTGAGCAAAAAAAGGACATCCAAGATATTCCCGATCATTGACAGGGTAATTGAAGAATGCTCTAAAAGAATCAGCACGCATGAACTGAACCTGTTTCTGCGAAGCGCGGTTTCAGGGAAGGAACCTCCCTTATACCGGGGAAGAAGAGTTAAAATTTATTATATCTCGCAGGTCAAGACCAACCCGCCGGGGTTTATAATATTTACGAATAAAAAAGAGGGGATAAAACCCCAGTATATAAAATACCTGGAGCATAAACTGAGGGACCGTTTTGTTTTTGAAGGCGCTCCGGTTGATTTTTATGTCAGGCAGAGAATGCATAAGTAGTATTTGTTTATAAAACAGGTGTTTATATTAATGTCGTGCCCGAAGTCTGTAATCGGGCATTCAGAACCAATTAGAAAGACTGGATTCCCGCTCAACAGAATGCGGGAATGACGACACACATGTTATGTTTATGCAAACGCTTAGTAGGATATACTAGGTAAACGCAATTAACAGTCAGGTTTTTCATATATAATAGAACACAAATGTATATTATAAGGTCTCTAGGCAATAGTCTGAAAGCTTTTTTCAGGGATGAGTGTTTTTACCTCGCGGCATCTGTTGCCTATTTTCTGATCGTGGCACTTGTGCCGCTCAGTCTTCTTATAGTCGCTCTCTTTGGATACATACTGGGTGGCAACCAGGACCTGTATCATTACCTTCTTTCCAAACTGGTCAATTTCTTTCCCACTGTGACTTCCGGTATAACGAACGAACTGACAAACCTGATTACATACAAAGGGATAAGTATGATCACCTTTTTTATCTACAGCTTTCTTGCCTTACAGCTTTTTTATTCTGTAGAGCATGCCATGAATGTAATATTCAAGGTTCCCAAGAAAAGGCATTTTCTCCTTTCCCTGTTTTTATCCTTTACGGTAAGTTCTCTGGCCGGTGTAATGAGCCATTATCCCATCAATGTGTTTGACATACAATTAAGTTATAGAGCGGCAATTGTTTTTAAGTATGTTGCTCCCTTTGTACTCATTCTGTTAACCTTTACCACGGTATACAAAATTGTACCCCATGTCAGGGTGAGGACCGAGCATGCCTTTTCCGGTGCGCTCTTTGTGACTGTTATGTGGGAGCTTGCAAAACATTTTTTCACATGGACCGTTAAGCACCTGGCGTATATCGGCACCATTTACGGATCACTGACCACCTTCATATTATTTTTGTTATGGATGTACTATCTTTCGTGTATTTTTCTTCTCGGCGGTGAATTCGTAAACAGTCTAAGGGAGGAATGATGGAGGATTTAACAGGCAAAGAAGTCGTTGTGCACACCACGGAAACTATTTACAAAGGAAAACTTATTGAAATGGGTCAGGAAGAACTGTATCTCCAGGCTGAAGACGGGTGGATAATGATTCCTGTAGAAAAAATAGCTGATATACAGGAAGCGGAATAGACCCGCTAAACAAGTAACAAGTTACGCGTTACTAATTAGTTTCTATCTCAAAATTAAAATATATGCTTAGTAACACTATTTATGTCATTCCCGCAAGCGAAGCGTGACGGGAATCTACCCGGATAGATTCTGGACAAGCCAGAATGACATGCTATGAGTGAAACTGAAAATTATTGAGGAATTATATTTTGAGATAGGTTTTAGTGTTTGTCCATAAACTGCCGATGTATATTTTTGTCATACCCGAGTTCATTAATCGGGTATCTCGGAGCGAGTCTACGCGAAGAGTCGCTTCGACCAGAACTCACTGAAAAGACTGGATTCCCGACTAAGGATTTCGGGAATGACGGACAAGGAAGTCGAGTTTATGAACAGGCTCTACTTACCTGTTTATACTTACATCATCATTCATGAATGAAGGATTAAGCTGAATAAACTTGTTTTTTAGGATGATGATTTCTTTAAGCTTCTGCAATTTATCTATAACTCTTGTCACTGTTTCACGTGTCAGTCCTGTCATGTCAGATATGTCCTGATGGGTAAGTTTTATGTTCAGGGTAATGCCCTCAGGAGACTTTTCCCCGTACTCATCAATGAGCATGAGAAAAAGCATTTTTGTTCTCTGGGTCGCATTGTTAAAGTTCAGTAACTGTATTGTGTCCCAGGATTTGCGGAGTCTGCCGCATAATATTTCCATCATGTTTTTTGTGACGGTGTTCTGATTAAAAACTATAGAAAGAAAATCATTTTTAGATATTAATGCTATCAGGGAGTCTTCCGTGGCTATGACAGATGCGGGTGTTGTTTTGCCGTCAATCAATGACATTTCCCCAAAGAAGCTTCCTGACTTATGCATGGCCATTATAATCTCCTTGCCGTCCTCTGTCGTCTTAATTACTTTGACTTTTCCCATGAGGATGATATACATGACCTCGTTTGTGTCTTCTTCATACAGGATGGTCTCATTTTTTTTGAACTGCTTCACAATTATTTTGTCAATTATCTCTTCCAGTTCTGCGTTATTCAATTGTGAGAAAATCTCAGTCTGCTTTAATAAACTGTTTTTACGTGATTCGTTCATCGTTTTCCTCAATGTTTCTCTTAGAGCATTTATTTCTTTATACATACGGAAACTTCTTACTGTATCTTAAGTCGTCACTTCTCCGAATGCATGTTTTTTTCTGAAGATGGACAAAATTGTATATTGATAACTGCATGTTAAGAACGCAAATGACATGCCAAAGGCAATTAGATTGCGCAAATCATGAAATAAATAATAATTTATCAGAGCAATTATCTGTTCATAATTTAGATATACGCATTCTGTAGGATTAACCCTACATAATAAATTGATAAATACTACAAAATGTTAGGATTTGCCTGATAGCCTACCAATTATGGATGCATTAAAATATTGTATTAAAATCTTTCTTTCATATTTATTAAATTTATTTCATTAATTCAAAAGCTTTGAAAATATATATGAAGAAGTATGATCATGAAAAAGCTGTTTACCCTGGTTATTCCTGAATAATATAGGTTATTCGTATTTTCACTGGTGATTTTAGCAAAGTCTTTCACAAATTATCCGTGGCTCAGCGGGCAGTTTTCGATGAGTTGTACTTTATATCAGGAAGAAAAAAGTTTAATTGGATAAATTTTTTTATTATATTATTAAGCACAAATAAAGTTGTAAATCGATTGTAAATGCTTTATGATTTTCTCATAGCAGTTTTTACCTGGGTAATAATGGATCAGTATGATTTATCCCAAATTTTATCTGTAAGGTACAAGAGGTCGTACATATCCTTTCTTTATTGAACTATTGACGCTGTACTATTTTATTTAAATGAAAATCTTAAGAAAATCATTATAGATACCTTATCGTACAAGATAAGATTTTACTATTCTTTTATTAGGCAATATGGCAGTCATACAGATAATTTTCAATATGTACCTTACAGTTTTTAATATTGTCCCATCGATACTTTTGCTACATCTATAGAGGATTATATAAGTTTACATTATCACACAATTTTAATTATATTTTTCGATTGATGTATTCATGAGCCTAAAGATGAGTTTTAAAGAATATTATGCGTCGGCGATTGAATCGAAATTCAATAATGCAAAATAATAATCCAGAAATAATTAAACAGGTTATATATTTAATGACAATTTTTAAGGGGGTAATTATGTCAACGTACCAGAAAGTTCTTACAGTCTTAATTTGTGCGATAGCATTATTAGCAGTGGCGCCAATGGGAGTAACCTACGCCCAGACGTGTATAGATGCAGACGGAGACGGCTTTGGAGTAAACGGAGATCCGTCATGTACAGGAATAGGAGCGGATTGTGATGACAATGATGCCAACGTTTATCCTGGTGCGCCAAAGATATGTGACGGCAAGGACAGTAACTGTGACGGCAAGAAGGACTACACCACAGATGAAGACAAGGACAATGACGGAGTACCCTGGTGTGCGGGTGACTGTGATGATAACAATCCGAACCGGGCGCCGAATATATATGAAGGAGGATTTGGCAGTACGGTGTGTACGGATGGAATAGACAATGACTGTGATAATAAGATAGACATCAACGACCCGCCGTGTGCAGGGGCGTGTATAGACACAGACGGAGACGGGTATGGAGTAAACGGGGACGCAAGCTGTGATATTCCGGGACTGATTGACTGTGATGATACAGATGCAACCGTGAATTAGATGAGGACTGTACAGGCGGAGCAGACAGCGGCTATATACCCGACACATTATGTGGAACAGGAGAGTGTAGAACCAATAACACCCCGAGCAGTTGTACGGGCGGAGTGGAAACATCATGTCAGCCCGGAGCGCCTGCGTTGGAGGGTCCGCAGGGAGATCCCACCTGTTCAGGTGGACTGGATGAGGACTGCGATACATTAATAGATGGTAACGATCCCGGCTGTCAAACGCTCTGTATAGACCAGGATGGAGACGGCTATGGAGTAAACGGAGACACAAGCTGTGGGGTACCGGGGCAGATAGACTGTGATGACAGCAATGCAGCGGTCAATCCGGCAGGAGATGACGCAAACTGTAATGGCATAGACGAGAACTGTGTGGGCGGAGCTGACAGTGAATATGTATCAGACACATTATGTGGAACAGGGGAGTGTCAGGCAAATAATATCCCGAGCAGTTGTACGGGCGGAGTGGAGATGTTATGCCAGCCGGGCACAGCAGGCACAGAAGGTCCTGCTGGAGATCTGACATGTACAGGCGGACTTGACGAGGATTGTGACGGACTGATAGATGAAGTTCCCGGGATAGAAGACCCTGACTGCAGTGCAACGGAAATAGATAATGATGGTGACGGATATTGTGCTGCAGCCTCGTGTACAGACGGCAGCCTTCCAAATGACTGTGATGATACCGATCCGAATGTATATCCCGGCGCGCCAAAGATATGTGACGGCAAGGACAGTAACTGTGACGGCAAGAAGGACTCCCCCACAGATGAAGACAAGGACAATGACGGAGTGCCCTGGTGTGCGGGTGACTGTGATGATAATAATCCTTTAGCATATCCGGGCAACACAGAAGGACCCTTTGGAGATCCGACGTGCTCTGATGGAATAGATAATGACTGCCAGAACGGGGCTGATGCAGCTGATTCGAAATGCGTGGTGAGCTGTGAAACAAAGACAAATCCAAAGGACGGACCGCATGTAGAAACCATGAAAGCGCCCGGACCTGACGGTCTTCCCAATACAGGTGATGATATTATTCATCCTGAAAACAACAACCTCTTATGCGGCAAGTGTCATGGTGCAACCCTGCAGGACCCGATACGGTATGCATGTGACCGGTGTCATGAAGCAGGCGGAACATCAAAGGCAACTTATCCTGATCCATGGCCGTTTGGGTTTGGATCAGCACCTGATGTGCAGATGCATTCATCAACCGTATTGGGCACAAAGTATGGAGCCTGGGACCTGGACTGTGTGACCTGTCATAACCCGCACCTTCAGGAACAGGACCGGGCATACGGGACATCTTATGGTCAATACATTAAGGAGTATATCTGCTTTGACAATCCAGTAACCGCGCTGAATATAGAAGAGATTATAGAATTTACTGCGGCATCAGGAGCAGGTTCATTTGCAGATGGACCTCCGATTAATGAAAATATCTGCAACATGTGCCACACGCAGACAAACCACCACCGGAGAGATGATGCACCGCCGGCACCCGGAGGACAGGACCATAACAATGGTCAGGAATGCACCACCTGTCATCCCCATAATGACGGTTTTGCTCCAACCGGCGGCGAACCGGCAGCGCCCCATGATACAGGACGTTTCTTAACTGAATGTGAACTCTGTCATGTTACTCCAACTGATTTTTCAACAATAATACCGGACAGTAAATGCGAACAGTGTCATACCCCTGCAGGAATTGAGAAGAGCAACTTCCCGTTAGCACCTGATGTTTTGACCCACGCGGACATTAACGGGTCAGGGAAATATGTTTATACAAACGCATGCGTAGATTGCCACAATCCTATGTTTGATCAACCTAACCTTGCGCTCATTCGACCGGTTATTCAGAAGAGTGTCATGGGTGGGAATATAGTGTTTACCTCTTTTTCCGGACCTAACTCATTCGCTGACGGAGCACCATATCCTGATAACATCTGTAATACGTGCCACAGCCTGACGAACCATCATCAGGCGGATGGAATAATAGAGCTTCCGAATACAGGCACTCAGGACCACAATAACAATGCTGACTGCAGGGGATGTCATCCCCATACGGACGGTTTCCTTCCGACCGGAGGAGAACCGGCGCCGCCTCATGATTCGCAGCCCTTCATAGATAACTGTGATTACTGCCATGTTACCGCATCCGATTTCTCAACGCCGGTCCCCAATTCAAAATGCGAGCAGTGTCACACACCTTCGGGTATATTAAAGGGAGGTTTCCCAGCAGCGCCTGATGTATTTACTCACCAGGGCAGGGAATGTGTTGAGTGTCATGATCCCATGTTCGGATCTTCAAATCTTAAACTTGTAAAGACAACCATAGCCGGCAGCATCGTACCAGGCAGCACAATAAATTTTACATCTTTTGCCGGTCTTAACTCATTTGGTAACGGACCACCGTATCCTGAGAATATTTGTGATACCTGCCACAGCGCGACAGACCATCATCAGAGTGACGGAACCGCGCCCGGCGGACAGCTGCATGAAAACGGGAGTGACTGCAGATCCTGTCATAACCACAATGATGCAAACGGAGCATGGGCAGCTCCGAATATAATGGCAGCTGCACCACATGACTCCATTACTGACTGCAACCTCTGTCATGTGGGCGGACGGTATTCAAACCAGGTACCGAACAGTTCATGTGACAACTGTCATACACCGGGAGGAGCAGAGAAAGTTAACTATCCGACAGCCCCTGATGTAGAAACACACCGGAACAGAAACTGTACAGAATGTCATGATCCGATGTATGCATCAACACTGAACCTGAGCCTGGTGAGAGAGAGGATAACAGGCAGCATCGTGCCCGGCAGTAATATCGTATTTACGGCACTCATTGGAACCGGGTCATTTGCAGATGGCCCTCCATATCCGGAGAACATCTGTGAGACGTGCCACAGTGCGACAAACCATCACCAGAGTGACGGGACAGCACCGGGAGGACAGAGTCACAATGATGGCTCGAACTGTACTACGGAATGTCACCCCCATCTTGATGGTTTTGCACCATCCGGCGGGCTGGCAGTACCTCCGCATGATGTGATAACGGATTGTGGATTATGCCATACAGGACCGAGCTTTTCAGATCCTGTACCGAACACAGCCTGTGCTAACTGTCATACACCTGGCGGATCAGCAAAAGGAAGCTACCCGACAGCGCCAAATGTGATGACACACCAGGGCAGGGAATGTGTAGAGTGTCATGACCCGATGTTTGGCTCGACAAATGAACAATTGATAAGGACTACGATAGCCGGCAGCATAGTACCCGGCAGCAATATCGTGTTTACTGCATTCAGCGGAGCAGGCTCATTTGCGGATGGGATGCCATATCCTGAGAATATTTGCGATACCTGTCACAGCTTAACGAACCATCACCAGAGTGACGGAACAGCACCGGGCGGACAGGACCATGAAAACGGCAGCAACTGCACGATCTGTCACAATCACAATGATCCAAACGGCGGCTTTTTCCCGTCGGCTCCATTTGCGGCAGCACCTCATAATGTGATAACGGATTGCGGACTGTGTCACACCGGACCGAACTTCTCTGATCCTGTGCCGAACACAGCCTGTGCTAACTGTCATACACCTGGCGGATCAGCAAAAGTAAGTTACCCGACAGCGCCAGATGTGATGACGCATCAGGGCAGGGAATGCGTAGAGTGTCATGACCCGATGAACGGTTCAACGAACCAGAATGTAGTGAGAACAATGATTGCCGGCAGTATAGTGCCCGGCAGCAATATCGTGTTTACGGCATTCAGCGGAGCAGGGTCGTTTGCAGACGGACCTCCGTATAACGAGAACATCTGTGAAACCTGTCATAGCATGACAAACCATCACCAGAGTGACGGAGTGGCACCTGGAGGACAGGACCATGAAAACGGAAGCGACTGCAGAACGTGTCATGATCATAATGACCCTGCAGGAGCATGGAAAGCGCCGGTCTTTACGGTACCAGGAGTGCATTCTGTGATAACAGACTGTGCTCTCTGTCACATAGGGCCGAATTTCTCAGATCCTGTACCGAACACAGCATGTAACAGCTGTCATACAGCAGCAGGCGTGAACAAGACAAGTTATCCGACATCGCCGGATGTGGTAACGCACCAGGGCAGGAACTGTGTCGAGTGTCATGATCCAATGTTTGATTCTGGTTCACCAAACCAGGATCTGGTCAGGTCAATGATAGCGGGCAGCATAGTGCCGGGCAGCATGATCAACTTTACGACATACATGGGAGCCGGTTCATTTGCAGACGGACCTCCGTATAACGAGAACATCTGTGAGACCTGTCACAGTGCAACAAATCACCACCAGAGTGACGGAACTGCACCGGGCGGACAGGACCATGAAAACAACAGCGACTGCAGAACGTGTCATGATCATAATGACCCTGCAGGAGCATGGGCAGCACCGAACATACTGGCGGATGCTCCGCACGATGTGATAACCGACTGCGGACTGTGTCACACTGGACCGAATTTTTCAGATCCGATACCGGATTCAGCATGTGAAAGCTGTCATACGCCAACAGGAGCGAACAAGGGAAGTTATCCGTCAGCGCCTGATGTAGCGACTCACGCAGGAAATTCATACGGACCATTCAGCAGAGAATGTGTGGACTGTCACAATCCGATGTATCCTCAGACAAACCAGAAACATGTAAGAACAGACATGGTAGCAGCAGGCGGAGCAAACAATGTAGTATTTCCGCCATATGTAGTTGGAGCTGCGCCCTGGAACGGAGTCTGTGAGAACTGTCATACCATGACAAATCATCACCAGAGTGATGGATCAGCACCGGGCGGGCAGAGCCATAATAACACAGCGACCTGTACTGACTGTCACCCGCACCTTGAAGGATTCCTGCCGGTGGTTGATGTACCGCCGCCGCATGATGTATTTACCGATTGTACGGTCTGCCATGTTGGATCAGACTTTTCAGCGCTGATTCCGGATAGCAAGTGTGAGGGATGCCACAGTGATGCAGCCCCCGGAACAACCGGAGGCGGATCGGACATTAAAGTCAAAACACATGGCGATTCAGTGAATCCACCGCGTCCGTACACATACAGCAATGCATGTGTAGACTGTCATAATCCGATGTATGTTCAGCCGAACCTGAGCTTTATACGGCCGACAATAGCAGCAAGTGTAATGGGCGGAACCATAAATTTTACGTCTATAACGGGTGCCGGGTCATTTGCAGACGGACCTCCTCACATGGATAACATATGTGAGACCTGTCATTCTCAGACACAGCATCATCAGGCAGACGGGACAGCGCCGGGAGGCCAGTCTCATTTTGACAGTGAGGACTGCACAGGATGTCATCCTCATAATGACGGGTTCCAGCCAACCGGCGGATGCACGATCTGCCATTCAATAGAGCAGGGCAACAGGGGCGCTGTAGTCAACCAGTTTGCAGGAAACTCCCATCACATACAGGGAGTAGAACTGACAGATGAACATTGTTACCAGTGTCATTGGGAAGCAGACAGTGATGGAAGTATAAACCCGGCTTATCATGGAGGACCGGCAAATCCGGGCTCGGTAGTAAACCTTGTTATTTATGGAAGCACAACGAGACCAACGACATATAACCTTGGCGCATCAGCAGTTGAGTATGATGCTGCCGGAAGCAGCGGAGGAGGAAGTGGTGGAGGATCGCCTCCCTTTAATCAGGTAGACGAGTTTAACGGAGTCACTCACGAAACAAGGGTAACGAGCAATCCGGGTGCTACAAACTGGACAGCGGTAACCGGTTCTGACGGTAAGAACGCCTGGTGCTACGGTACGCAGGCCACGGATTCAAGCAGTACTGGAACCAATCCGGGCAATCCGGTGCCATTTGTATTTATCGAGTCCTCATCAAACGGAACATCGACCTGTGGAAATTCGATAGCATTGGGAAGCAGCCAGTATCTGCAGAGCAACACACTGGATGCAAGCACCTATGCCTTTTCCTTCAGTTTTGACTACAACATGCAGATCGGTGGAAACGGAAGTCTCTATCTTGATGCATGGAACGGCAGCAGCTGGGACCTTGATGTAACAGGCGGCGCCATTGCCAGCGGCAGTCAGGGAACAAGCTGGTATACGGCAGGGCCGTATGACCTGAGCAGTTACAGCAATGCTGACTTCAAGCTGCGTATCAGGTTTGTAGTGAGCAGCAATGGATCAGTGTGGAAGAACGATCTGATGCTTGACAATCTGGCGATTACAGCTGGCGGCGGAAGCGGCAGTACGAGAACGGAACTTGAGAAGATCAATATGGTCTGTCTTGGCTGTCATGATGCAGACAGTACAGCGGCGCAGCCGTTTAGAGACGGCAATACACCAAGCGCATACGCATGGGACGGAATGAGCATTAGTGAACGATATTCTCAGACAGGCACAACCCCATGGGGTAAATACAGTGATACAGGCAGCACTGACATAACTCCTAAGAATACGCAGACAAAGGCATACTCGGCACACGGAAATGCCGCAGCCAATGAACAGGGATGGGATTTGAATGAGACATGGCCGGACACCAGCGGTTCGGTAAACATCTTGTGTTTTGACTGCCATAACTCGCACGGTTCTACCGTCAGCGGCACAACAACAAGCTACTCAAGTGCTACAACAAACGGTGCTATCCTGAAGGATACTATAGCAGGAAAAGGCGGGTATACTATGACCTATCAGCCGAAGGCGGGTGGTTCAGCAGCAGACAATAACGCCCATAACGCGGGAGCAGGCATATGTTTTGACTGCCATCTGAGTGCTGACCCGGGTACAACGCCTTGGGGTTACAGCGGTACCTTCGGTGCCCAGGAGTCCATTCTGGGGTACAGAGATACTGATTATTTCGGTCCCGGTCTGGCAGGTGCCCAGGAGAGGTTCTCCTTCAGGCAAGCGCTCACTCAGCTGGGAGGCCATTTTGGAGCATCATCACCACTTACTACTTCTGTGAATGGAACGATAAATGGACTGTGTACACCATGCCACGATCCTCATGGAGTAAGCCCAGCACTTGGAGCAAATCAGCAGTATGGTGTTCCTCTGCTTAAAGGTACATGGTTGACCTCTCCATATAAAGAGGACGTTGCGCCGAGTGCTGTGAACGAGTGCAGAGGTGTAAGAGGTGAATCAGCAAATCAGCCTGCTTTTTGCGGTGCAAGCACACCGGGGTATCATATCGATCAGAACACATTTGCCAACTGGGATTTTAATTCAACGGCTTCAGTGACCCAGAATGACACCCAGTTTGCAGGTCTGTGTTTGCAGTGTCATACAGAATCAAGTTTGAATCCGGATACAACCAGCTCATGGAGATCAGTTGACAGGATACACAATTCAGTTAAGGGCTGGGACAGCGACGGTAACACAATGCACAGGTACACCTGCTCCAAGTGCCATACACCCCACAACGCAGCGCTGGGTCGTTTGATGATAACCAACTGTCTCGACTCGGCCCATAGAGGAAGGGTTGAAACAGGTGGAAGGGGCGGACAAGGGTCATACAGCGAAGGTAGCCCCTCGAGCAGTGAAAGCGGAAGAGGTTCAGGCAGCTTCCCTGCGGGTGGCGGTGGAATAGGTGAAGATGGCTCGAGGACATTTTCGTATTTCTTCGGCACAATAGCCGGCGGCCGTGCATGTCATGATAATACCAATAATGACGGCTTCCCTGATGACCAGCTGTGGAATGTTGTTACACCGTGGGGTCAGCTCGGTAACTAATAATAACCAGGGACATGTCCCTCGGGACGTGCCCCTTAACATAAGACCATTAATAACCGGGAAGGAGGTGCAGGATGAAAAAGCTGACCTATGTAAAACCGAAAGTAGTGGGTACGACAAGCGTGCATCCCTGCTGATGCACCCAGGTAAAAAATGAGGTGAGTTCTGTGATAAGGACTTACCTTATTTTTTTGTCCGGAGGACACCACTGTTGGTTCAACGTCTCTGACTTGAACATTTGTGACATTAACATGACAACTTGAGTTGTCTTAAGGTCAGACAAGTTCACATCAGAGATGTGAACTAACAGAATGGGTAAGATTTCGGACAAGCCGGAATGACAAGGGGTTCGCCAGAATGGCTAGGTGCTCTGTCATTCCCGCAAGCGAAGCGCGACGGGAATCAAATGGGTGAGATTCCGGACAAGCCGGAATGACAAAGACAAGCGGGAATGACGGCTTAAAGTTTGACTTTATACAAAGAGTCTATTTCGGGAAATTCACATTATTGGTGTGAACCAACAGCAGGCGAAGGTGTCCACTTCCAACCAGGATTTCCCAATATCATTAATAATGTTGCCAGAAAACTGTTAAACCTATTTGCACAATTAGGCAAATAATGTCAATTTGCATGCCTTTATGGCAATTTTCATTGTCATTTTGACATGGTTTTTTTTGTGAATTTTAATTCACGTTCTGTAATATGCTGATTAAATTAATTTCTCATGATGGCATCTTTATTGCATTCTACATACCAGCATCAAAGTATGCTAGAGGCTGATTTACTGTTTTCCTCATTAAAAACAAATAATTGTAAAGTAAGTAGTAACTGTTTGAAATATAGTTCTTTTATTACTTTATCCACATTATGAATATTAATATAGAAATTTCAGAAAAAAAATTTAAAAAGTGTAAGGGGGTTTTCATGTCAAAGTACCAGAAAGTATTGACAGTCTTATTTTGTATGCTTATTTTATTTGCAGTAGCACCAACCGGGGGAGCATATGCCCAGACAGAAGGGCCTTTTGGGGACCCGACCTGTGGTGACTATTTAGACAATGATGGTGACGGGAAAAAAGACTCTGCCGATACTGACTGTTACAACTACATTGGTGATCCGGATGTGGATGATGATGGAGACGGAAGGACTGAGAACGCCGGAGACTGTAACGATGATGACCCGACTGTTTATGTCGGAGCACTAAAGATATGCGACGGCAAGGACAACAACTGTGACGGGAAAAAGGACTTTACCACAGATGAAGACAAGGACAATGACGGTGTGCCGTGGTGTGCAGGTGACTGTGATGATAACAATCCAAACCGTGCCCCGAACATATTAGAGGCCCCGATGGGCTCACCCGTCTGTCTGGACGGTATAGACAATGACTGTGACAACAAGGCAGACATTGTTGACCCGGGCTGTCAGTTCTCATGTTTTGACAGCGATGGAGACGGGTATGGAATCAATGGAGACGCGACATGTGCATTCCCCGGAGAGATTGACTGTAATGACAATAATGCCGCGATCAATCCCGGAGTAATAGACAGCAGCTGTAACGGAATAGACAACAACTGTTCGGGCTCAGCAGATGATCAGTATGTCATAGATGATTTATGCGGAGAGGGCGAATGTGAGACCAATAACACGCCCAGCAGCTGTGTAGCTGGAGTGGAAACCCTCTGTCAGCCCGGATTACCCGTGTACGAAGGACCTACCGGAGACGCAACCTGTACCGGAGGGCTGGATGAGGACTGCGATACACTGATAGATGGTAATGATCCCGGATGTATTACGCTGTGTTTAGACGCTGATGGAGACGGATATGGATCAAACGGAGATGCCTCATGTCCCAGCGGACCGGCAGTAGACTGTGATGACACCAATCCCGCGATACATCCCGGAGGAGATGACGCAAACTGTAATGGCATAGATGAGGACTGTGTGGGCGGAGCTGACAGTGGATATGTACCTGACACATTGTGTGGAACCGGATTATGTCAAAGCACCAACACGCCGAGCAGTTGTACCGCAGGAGTGGAGACAGCATGTCAGCCGGGCACCCCGGTAGCAGAGGACACCCCGGGAGTTGGGGTATGTACAATGGAGTAGATAATGACTGTGACGGATTTACCGATGCAGCTGACTCAGAAGGCTGCAGTTCACTTGACGTAGATGATGATGGAGACGGAATCACCGAAAACCAGGGTGATTGTAATGATGGAGATCCAACCATATATCCTGGCGCACCAAAGATATGCGACGGCAAGGACAACAACTGTGACGGGAAAAGGGACTTTACCACAGATGAGGACAAGGACCTTGACGGAGTGCCGTGGTGTGCCGGTGACTGTGATGATAACAATCCCAACCGTGCGCCGAATTTATTTGAAGGAGGATTTGGCAGTGCGGTCTGTACCGATGGCATAGATAATGACTGTGATAACAAGATAGACTTTGCGGACCTGCCGTGTCAGGGTGACTGTATAGACACAGACGGAGACGGGTATGGAGTAAACGGGGACGCAAGCTGTGATATTCCGGGACTGATTGACTGTGATGATACAGATGCAACCGTGAAT
>CALZJD010000048.1 GCA_945787795.1 Thermodesulfovibrionia bacterium
GATGTCCGGAGGAGTGGGTGCCGGTGCTCTGGAAGTGCCGCGTCGAATTTTTGGTGTTGCCCGCAATGTAGAGGGTCTGGGCTCTATAACTATCATTGCAACAATCCTGGTCGATACAGGCAGTGCAATGGATAATGTTATATTTGAGGAGTTTAAAGGCACGGGTAACATGGAATTGGTGCTCTCAAAAAAACTGGCGGAGAAAAGGGTGTTCCCGGCAATCGATGTGGAAAAGAGCGGAACCCGGCGTGCGGAGCTTTTGTTTGAGCCGGAAGAGTACAGGCGCCTTGAATTATTGTACCGGGGCATGGCAACGATGAATAATGTTACCGCTATGGAAAAACTGATAGAGATGCTCCAGAAATATCCGGACAATAGCGAGCTTTTAAAATCATTTAAGGATATTAAGGTCAGTTAGTTACTGTTGCGGAAAGAAAATAAATTCTAATAACTATCATTCTGAACCTGCCAGCCAGCAGGCAGGTTCAGGGTGACAAATAACAGCTTCACGCCCCGCACTAAAACCGTATCAGATAAAGGGAACACGTCATGAATAAGACGAGACTCAGTCTTTTTTATTTAGCAGGATACCTCTCTGTTGGAGGTATCGGATTCCTGTTTTTCCCCAGGATTACACTAACTCTATTCTTATCCAATGGAAACTATAGCGATGTCATGGTGCGCATCATGGGTGTTTTTCTTCTGTCCATCGCCCTCATCATAATCCAGATCATAAAGCACCGGGCAACATTTCTTTATCCCACTACACTTGCTGTCCGGGCATTTATTCTGTGTGCGTTCACTGTATTCTATTTTCTGTACCGGGATCCCATGTTTATCGTACTGCTTGCCATTGTGGGCCTCGGCTTTTTAATGACACTGACGTGCTATGTATTGGACCGAAGAAATGTAAAGGCGTCGTAAGAAATAGAAATTAACTATGAATCGGACAGTTGAACGATTAGAAGCAGTGTCATTTCAGATTTAACATTTTTTAATATTAAAATCAATCCATATCGAGGTTGAACCTCGATATCCCGGTCACAGGATCAGTTCTCCGAAATCACTTCCGACCAGTTCCTGAAGCCTTGATATGGCCTTGAACGCCTGCTTCAGGATCTCCTGGCTTCTTTCAGAAAGCTCGTAAGGATTCAGATAGTAATCTGTTTCACCTTTATGAAGAAAGTTGTCGGTCTGGGCCATCAGGGTATGATGAAGGATGACCCTGTACGCGTTTTCAAAATATTCTGAATCATCTCTGTGGATTACCCCCTTGTGCACAAGTGCCTGCAGCCTTGCAAGTGTAGAAGTCTCCCTGATGCCATGCTTAAGGGCAAGTATACGGGCCGATTCGATCAGGAAGATGAGCCCGCTTTTCTTCATATCAATCTTTTTCTTATGATTTTTATCTTTTTCAGTGATAAATGTATGAAAGATCCCGAGGGGCACTTTATGCTGTGCTTCCTCTTCATCATGCATCTGCCTCAGCACAGTATAATTCTTTGAAAGCCCGTCATAGGCATGGTCTATATATTGTGTAAACAGCATCTCATTGCCATACAGGGGGGCGGAGTCAAAAATAAGGGTCATATATCTGACTGTGTATGGCCCTTCCCTGTTAAATACTTCCCAAATAAACTGCTTCCACTGAGACAGGGGTTTGCGCCAGTCCGGGTTCTGACCCATGACATTTCCGGGACAGAAGACAAAGCCGACCTCATTCAGAGACTCTGAAAATTCCTGAGAAACCTTTGCAAAGTAAGCGTCAATTTCCTGTTTTCTGCTTTCGTCATGGTCCTCAGTGATAACACAAAAGTCCTGGTCAGGGAATAAAAGATTTTCCTTTCGTCCATGACTGCCGGTGACAAAAAAGCAATAGTCAGCAGGCGGTGCGCTTTTCTGGCTATTGATCACTTTACTTAATAATTTTTTGTGTATATGGAAATTAATAAGAGAAAGCATATTAACAACATCAACCGGATCAACCCTTGTTGACAGTTTTTCATGAACAAGCTCTATCAGGCCCTCTTTTAATTTCTTATATTCCTCAGGGGACTGAGCCTGCTCAAGTTCACCAATCAGCACAAAGGGCTCTGAGTAACGCAGTTTCATAATCTGCCTCAGGGTGATGATGCCCACAACCTGTCCGTCCCTGACAACCGGAAGGTGCTTTACGTTATGGGTGGAAAAGGCATACAGCGAGTCAAACAGGGAATCATCAGGAGACAGGCATACCGGGTCAGCTGTCATGACATCAGAAATTCTTTTGCCTATATCACACACGTCACCATCTGCAACAACCTTTCTGACCATGTCCCTTTCTGTCACTATTCCAACAGGCACTCCTTCACTGTCCGCTGCTATTACAGAAGAGATGCCCCTTGCGGCCATTTCTTTAGCAGCAAACTGGACCGTGTCATCAGGTGTGCAAAGGAAAATATCCCTGTTCATAAGCCGTTCGATATTTTCGCTGTAACTGAAGGAGGCGATTTTATACAGCACACTGCTGCCCTGAAGGAGGTTGTTTTCTCCTGACAGGTTTTCTGTTTGTTCAGCCACGTGAGACCTCTTTTGATTGCATCAGCCTATTGTACATTAAAGCATATGATTTAAGATCCGATAAGTATTTATTATTGGGATCTTTTTTAAATCTCAACGTTACTTTATGTAGCGCTTTTTCCGGCCGATTTACAATTTGTAACATATACATTTTTATTTTACAAAATGAGCCCTGTGATGATATTATTAACCTGCTGTTTTTTATAATATAATTACTTTTAATGGAAACTGTGTACAGGCATTGTTTTTGCAAAAAATGTTCCAACTTAACCGATCTGTCTTGTAACTAAGGGACAAAGTGAAAAAAAGATTAAAATATTATCCATATATTGATGTTAAAACTTTGTGCCTATGTGCCTTTGTCACTTTGCAACTGAGCAGTTATTCTGTCTTAATATAATTACAATACAAATTTTATAACAAGGAGGAAGTCCCTATGTCGGAAAAAGAATCCATTAAAGTCTTAAGCTCAGAGCTGAGAACCTTTGCACCTTCAGCGGAAATCAGCAGTAAGGCGCATATTCGAAGCATGGAACAGTATGAAGAGATGTACAAAAAGTCGGTTGATGATCCTGAGGGGTTCTGGGGTGACATAGCAGAAAAAAATATTACCTGGTCCAAAAAATGGGACAAGGTGCTTGAATATGATTTTAACAAGCCTGAGATCAAATGGTTTCAGGGCGGCAAGCTCAATGCCTCTGTAAATTGTCTCGACCGCCATCTCGAAAGAGGGAGAATGCACAAGACCGCAATTCTCTGGGAGGCTGATGACGGATCAAACAGAACATATACATATGAGCAGCTTCATCTCGAGGTAAACAGGTTTGCCAATGTGCTGAAGAAAAATGGTGTTGGCAAAGGTGACCGGGTGGCCATTTATATGCCCATGATCCCTGAACTGGCGATTGCCATGCTTGCATGTGCACGAATCGGCGCAATCCATAGCATTACATTCGGCGGATTCAGCGCACAGGCATTAAGAGACAGGATCAATGACTGTGGGGCAAAGATGGTCATTGCCTCTGACAAGGGTCTCAGGGGAGGGAAGAGTGTTCCCCTCAAGGCCAATGCAGACGAGGCCCTTGAGAACTGCCCTACCGTAGAGAAAATGATTGTAGTCAAACATGTCGGTGACATAGATATGAAGGACGGCAGAGACATCTGGTGGCATGAGGAGATGGCTGCTGATGACATCCAGGACTTCTGCGAACCTGAGCAGATGGATGCAGAAGACCCCCTCTTTATCCTCTATACGTCAGGATCAACAGGAAAGCCCAAGGGAGTGCTTCACACAACAGGCGGGTACATGGTCTACACAAACCTGACCTTTAAATACATATTTGATTACCATGAAGAAGACATCTGGTTTTGTACAGCTGACATCGGATGGGTAACAGGACACAGTTATATAGTGTATGGCCCTCTTTCGGAAGGAGCAACAAGCATTATGTTTGAAGGTGTCCCAACCTATCCTGATGCGGGCAGGTTCTGGGACATATGCGACAAGCACAAGGTAAACCAGATATACACGGCGCCTACAGTTATAAGGGCGCTTATGAGATCAGGCGAAGAGTGGCCCAACAAATATGACCTCTCATCCCTCAGGGTCCTCGGTTCAGTTGGTGAACCGATTAATCCGGAAGCATGGATGTGGTATCACAAGAATGTGGGCAGAAGCAAACTCCCCATTGTTGATACCTGGTGGCAGACAGAGACCGGTGGAATCCTCATTACTCCCCTGCCCGGAGCCATGACCCTCAAACCCGGATCGGCAAACAGGCCATTCTTTGGAGTAGTGCCCAAAATAGTAAAACAGGATGGTTCACCGGCCGGTGTTAATGAAGGAGGCTACCTGCTTATTGAAAAACCATGGCCCGGAATGATCAGGGGCACATATGGAGATCCTGAGCAGAAGCGTGTCAAGGAAGTGTACTTCTCCCAGTTCCCCGGGACCTATATGTCTGGTGACGGCGCGCGTGTCGATGAAGACGGTGACTACTGGCTGATGGGAAGGATCGACGACGTCATCAATATATCAGGGCACAGGATCGGGACAGCAGAGGTGGAATCTGCCCTGGTCAGTCATGAGACAGTTGCTGAGGCAGCGGTTGTTGGCTTCCCTCATGAAATAAAAGGTGAAGGCATCTATGCATATGTTACGTTAAAGGAAGGGCATGAGCCTTCAGAAGATCTGCAGAAAGCCCTGGTCGCGCATATCAGAAAAGAGATCGGGCCTATTGCAACTCCTGATAAGATGCAGTTTGCGCCGGGTCTGCCTAAAACCAGAAGCGGCAAGATCATGAGAAGGATCCTGAGAAAGATTGCCCAGGGCGCGGTTGATGAGCTTGGAGATGTATCAACTCTTGCTGATCCATCTGTTGTTGATAACCTTGTAAAAGAAAGAAAATAGGAAAAGACCGGCAGCCATTGAAGGCTGCCTTAATACATACCACCCCATACTGCACACCTGGGTGTGCAGTATGGGGGTAACTCCTGATGTAACGATGAATAAATTTATTCTAAATAAAGACTCGGCAGCACTTGTGGTGGTTGACATACAGGAAAAGCTGGTTCCTGCAATGAAAAAAAGGCAGCAGGTATACGACAACTGCGGCCATCTGATTGAGCTTGCAAAACTGATTGACCTTCCGATTGTTCTGACCGAGCAGTATCCCAAAGGACTGGGACCTACTGTTCCTGAGATCAAGGATGTTCTGCCTTCTTATACACCGTTAGAGAAAGTGACCTTTGACTGCTGCAGGGGTGAAGGGTTTCTCGATACAATCGCATCCCTGCAAAAGACCCACATCATTCTTACCGGCATGGAAACCCACATATGTGTGCTTCAGACATGCCTGAGCCTGCTGAAAGAAGGATACTTTGTGCATCTGGTCAGTGATGCTGTCTGCTCAAGGAAAAAACAGGACTTCAGGACCGGCGTTGAAACAATGCGCGATGCAGGCGCTGTAATCAATTGTACGGAAACCGCCCTGTTTCAGCTGCTCGAAAAAGCAGGCACTCCCGAGTTCAAGGCGATTTCAAAGAGAATCAAATAGCCGTCACCTTTCCCTTCCTACCGCAATTCATCACTTGTACTGATTATGGTGTGTATCATTCAGGACGTTATACATTCCATTCATTAATCAAATCAAAAGGTTAGCATTCTGGCAGGATATTTGCTTTTTAGAATGCATGAGAGTCAGTAACAATAACATAAATAACCATATGAGGAAAATGATATGAAACTTCAACATCACACAGCTTTTTCATTGGTAATATCAGGCATTTTATTTATGATATTTAAATCATGGGGGATTGCCATAGCCAGCTTTGTTTCAGGCGTTTTCATAGATTTAGACCACGTAGCTGATTATATTCGGGAATACGGATGGTCTCTGAACATAAAGAAATTTTTTCGCGTATTTCATAACGGATGCTTTAACAAGGTCATCCTTTTGCTGCATGGATGGGAGTGGCTGCTATTATGGACAGCATTAGCATGGTTCACTTCCTGGAATCTCTGGATAACAGGTATTCTTATCGGACTTACCCAGCATCTGATTCTGGATACATATTATAATGCCCCTACTCCCCTGACCTATTCGATAGTGTGGAGAATGAGAAGAGGATTTGATCTCTTCGCTACATTCCAGGGTAAGCCGTTCAAACATTTAAGAACTGCTTAGCTAAGAATATCAGGATTACTTTTCAAACAGTTTCAGATGCTCGCCATATCTCTCTTTTCCCATGTCTTTTTTCGGCATAAATCGAAATGAAGCTGCATTCATACAATAACAAAGTCCTTCAGGCTCAGGGATTTCATTTTAAATATGTCCGCGAGGGAAGATATGAGCACGCCTATATATCAGTAACCTTGCCAATATCCTGATCCAGTACCGAAAAAACATACCTGTACTGAAAGTCGACATCTTTTTTTTAACGATAAACAATTAAACGTGATGAAAATCAAATAGTTATATAACTGGCAATGGAATTGCAATTGAACAGGACAGAAATAAAATAACTGAAAAAGGGGAAATGAAAGATGAAAACATTAGAGCACATGTTAACAGAACAAGGCACTAAACTTAAAAACAAGGAGGAAGTGATGAGCCACACTGCAATATCATCTGAATTAACAGAAGTAACAGGGAACAGCATGTCTCTGGAGAGCATAAAAGATGAGGAAAAAGGTACACAAAAAAAATACAGTCTGGTATTTGAGTTAATAAGCTCTATGTTGGTTGTGTTTATAGGACTGGTTATGTACAAGGTCACCGGACTTTATGATGGAGTGAGTTCAATGATCGGGAAAATTGCTTTAGGCACGGTAATTTCATTCTGTTATTTAGCTGTATTCAGACATGCAATGTACAGATTCAGGCAAGTATAATTGGATATAACAAATTATAACTAAAGCGGAATTTTTGTAATAAAAAATGTCTGTTCTTAAGAAAAGACATCCTTGAAATTTTTTTCCGCCTCAGCTGTGCCTATAAGAATCAGTTCGTCGTCGTTCTGTAACTTAACCGTTGGATCAGGATTTATATTAAAAGATTCACCGGACCGGATTGCAATTACATTACACCCGGTCTTTCTTCTTATCTGGTTTTCACTGAGCGTTTTCCCTGTTAAGGAAGCGGGAGCCTGTGCCTTGAATACATTTAATCCTTCTGCAAGCATCAGGATTTCATCCGGTTTGAGAATGTTAATAATTTTATTTGCCCCCATGGAAGCATATGACAGGACAATGTCAGCCCCTACAGAATAGAGCTTGCTGATATTACGGTCTCGTATGGCCCTGCTGATAATCTGTATATTGGGCCGTAACTCCCTGCAGTAAATGGTCAGGTAAATATTGATATCATCATCGTGCGTCGTGATAAGCACAGCCGGAGATTCTGCTGAAATGCCGGCCCGTTCCAGTGCATGAATATCAGCTGCATCTCCCAGAATATATTTATTGCTGTCTTTTATGGATTTCCTGTTCTTTTCTACAACACGGTAATCAATTCCGATTTCTTCTAATGTTTCGGCAGCAGCCTCTCCCACCCGTCCACCTCCCAGTATCACCACAGGAGCTTTATAGGCCCGGGAACTGCCGACAAAGTCGTCATACTTTCTGAAATGCTCATTTGATCCTGCAAGAAGCAGGATAGAATTGGGATGAATAACTGTCTGCGGTCTGGGAATTTCAAATACACCCCTCCGCCATATACCGACTACAATTACACCGGTTTTCTCACGAAGCCCGCTTTCTATGAGTTCCTTTCCTTCATACGGTGTATGGGCCGCATAGGCCTCAGCGATATAAACACCACCGAGAGCTCCGACTATATTGGCCTGTGCAGACACCCCAAGAGAATGATGCGCCATTGTAACGCCCAGCATCCTGGTAAATTGAAAGACGTGTGTTGCTCCGGCAAGTTCAAGGATGTCAATGGAATCAAATGCATCTGCAATGGTTATAATGGGAACAGATTCCGCGACTTCCCGTATCGTGGCAATAATGTTTGTATTAAGCATGTCATCATTATTCACAAACACGAGGGCAGCCTGTTCTACCCTCAGCTTCAGGTATGTTTCAGGCTCATCAAGTTCTCCGATAACAACCTTTACATTCATCTCAAGAAGCTCTGTTGCAGTTTGCGTGTCCTGAACGGCAACAACATAATGAAGATCATATTGGCTCAGTTTCGTTATAAGGCTTATGGCGATCGGCTCATAGTTTGTCACGATGATATGGTTCTCCGTACCCTCGGGCAGTTCACGCGGTGTACGTGACTGGGCCTGGGACTCCAGCCAGGGTGCATAGAAAAAACGGATAAAGGTAAATGGGAGCATGATCAGAAGGAAAACGATCCCTGATAACAGAACAATCATTGAAAAGGTCCGGCCAAGATCGCTTGTAAATGTAATATCACCGAAACCGAGTGTTGACATGACAGTCAATGTCCAGTAAAAACCCGTTATCCAGGAAAACTGTCTCCCTTCATACTCCATGATAAAATGAAAAAGGACACTGTAACTCGTTATGGTGAATACGATTACAGCCAGGAACTTGATAAGCTTCCGCAAATTAATTCTCATTGTTTTATTCTGAAAAAAGTAGATCAGCTGGGACGGTAAATATTTCATTTATATGGTCCTTTGCAGTCATTATGATGCAAAATTCAATTTACGTCAATGAACTGCCCCTTAGCAAGCAGGCTGTCCGACAAATCGGCAAATAACAACAGTGTCATTCTGAAATAATTTCAGAATCTCTTTGTTTCAATGTTGCATAAAGTTAAGATCGTAAATCAAGCCTCCTGTCAGCAGACAGATTCAGGGTGACCATTGTTGGACAGTCTCCAGGCCACGGGGTATTCCCGAAGATATAATTATATTATTTTTCTGTATAATATTTTTTTTACTCATTCACTAATAAATAACAGGAGGAATTATGAAACACAATTATTTGAGAAAAGCATCCATTCTTTTGTCAGTAATGTTCATTCTTGCAGCATCTCTATTAACAAACTGCTCAAACCATCAAAATCAGCACGCCCTGAAACAGAAAACTGCTAAACAACACACCCCTGCCTCCCAACAGAGATTCTCGGATATTGATAAGTGGCTAAGTTTATTTGAAGGAGATAAACGTGATGCATATCAGAAACCAGAGCTCGTAGTAAACGCCATGAACTTAAAACCGGGTGATATGGTAGCTGATATCGGAGCAGGGACCGGTTATTTCACGAGACGTTTTGCTGTGGCAGTTGGTCCAGATGGAAAGGCCCTCGGTCTGGATATAGAGGAATCCATGGTTAACCATATGAATGAAGAAGCAAAAAAGATGGGACTGTACAACTATGAGGCCCGCGTTGTAAAAACAGATGATCCTGAACTGCCGGCAAATTCAGTAGATGTTATATTTCTCTGCAACACATATCACCATATCACAGACAGGGTGGATTATTTCAGGAACGTCTCAAAGAGCCTGAAAAGTAACGGCAGGTTAATAATTGTCGATTTCTACAAGGATACAGACTTCGGCCCTCCGCGTAACCACAAGCTTGCCAAAGAGGTTGTACAGGAAGAATTAAACCGGGCCGGTTACCGTTTACTGCAGGACCTTGACATCCTGCCGGAGCAGTACTATCTTGAATATGGCCTGTAAATGAAACGCCATTAATGCACAAGAAGACAGATCAAAACAGGAGAATCATAGGTAAATATGCCGGCGCCGCCATTGTAATATCAAATATGATAGGGACAGGTATTTTTACCACTACCGGTCTCATGGCTGACATGGGCGCACGGGGCGGAGATATACTCATTGCCTGGCTGATAGGCGGAATACTTGCCCTGTG
>CALZJD010000049.1 GCA_945787795.1 Thermodesulfovibrionia bacterium
ATGGACAGTATGGGACATCCCATTGCATCAAATATCAGGGAGTGTTATTTAGACCTGGTTGCCCAGGGCAAGCAGAATGAACTCCCCCTGATAGCAGCGGGCGGTGTCGGCAAGAAAGGCAATCTTGCAGCAAATGCAGCTGCCCTGTTTATGCTCGGGGCTTCATGTGTATCAATCGGAAAATATATTATGCAGTCAGCGGCCCAGTGTTTTGGTGATGAATATAACCGCTGCAATGTGTGTAATCTTGGAAAATGTCCGAGAGGCATCACTACGCAGGACCCCAGGCTGTACAGAAGGCTTGACCCTGACAAGGTTGCAGAGAGGGTGGTTGAGGTATATAAATCGCTTGATGTGGAGCTTAAGAAAATATTTGCACCTATGGGAAGAAGCACTGAACTGCCTATAGGTATGTCAGATGGAATCAGCTCAGACGATCCGGCAGTGGCGGAGAGGTTGAAGATAAATTTTACGTGTTGATTGTTGTAGGGGCAGGTTTCAAACCTGCCCCTACATTAAACGGTTATGAAAAGAGTTACTTTAAAAGGAACGAAAAAAGGTAAACGCACTTCTTCAAGGAGATTTGAAGAGGAAATCCAGAAGGCTGTTCAGAAGGGTGCAACAGACCTTCATATAATAGCCAGCGGTCAGCACGGTATTGGCGGAAGGATCTGGCCGAGAGATAAGAATATAAAGATTACCGTCGAAGGACCTGTAGGACAGAGGCTCGGCAGTATGGGCATGTTCGGCACAGAGATTGTAGTAAAGGGAGGGGCGTCTGACGATATTGGGTGGATAAACTGCGGAGCCAACATCACTGTCCTTGGTGATGTAACAAACGGTGCTCACAATGCGGCTGCACAGGGCAAGCTGTATGTCCAGGGCGGAGGCGGTGCCCGCTGTGAGACAATGACCAAGCACAATCCCAAATTTGATCCGCCTGAATCATGGTACTTCAGGGATGTCGGTGATACCTTTGCCGAGTTCAAGGCTGGAGGGATAGCTGTTGTATGCGGAGTGAACCCGAGAAATCCTGAGAATGTTCTGGGTTACAGGCCTTGCGTAGGTATGGTCGCAGGAGTAGTGTATTTCAGGGGTCCCATTAAAGGATACAGTGAAAATGATGTAAAGCTGCTTGATCTGACAGAACAGGACTGGACATGGCTTGCAACACATATGAAGCCTTACCTGAAGGCTATTGACAGATCAAAATATTATAAAGAGCTTACAGCTTCTATTGACGACTGGAAAAAACTTATTCCCTATACAGCCCAGGACCGTGCAGCAAGAAAAGATTTCAAGATGTCCATTACGGATTTCAGGGCAGAAACCTGGGAAAAGGGAGTGGGAAGCGGCGGTATCTTTGCAGAGTATCTGACCCATCCTCTTACAACCCTGCCTTATATAACAACCGGGGAGGACAGGAGGTTCATACCTGTATGGAACAACCGGAAGTATTCTGCTCCCTGTGAATATGCGTGCCCGACAGGCATACCTACCCAGAAACGGGCCGAGCTCATAAGACAGGACAAACTCCATGAAGCAATGGAGCTGATACTGCAGTATAGTCCGCTCCCTGCATCAGTGTGCGGTGAAATCTGTCCCAATCTCTGCATGCAGGCCTGTACAAGAATGCATGTTGACGCAGCATTTAATATTAAGGAAATGGGAAGGGCGAGCCTTGAGGTAAAGGCGCCGAAACTGATGCCGAAGACATCAAAGAAGGTCGCTGTCATCGGGGGAGGTCCGGGCGGGCTGTCTGCAGCGTGGCACCTCGCATTGAAAGGACATGACATTGATCTCTTTGAGGCTGAAAACAGATTGGGGGGAAAGCTTGAACTCTGTATTCCAAAGGAACGACTTCCGCAGCACATACTTAAGAAAGAACTGGACCGTTTTAAAGAAACAGGGGTAAATATCCATCTCAAGACAAAGGTAACAAATAAGAAGTTCGATGAAATATATAGGTCGCATGATGCAGTCATCGTTGCCTGCGGCGCCCATAAGCCCAGGATGATGAACCTGCCCGGATCAAAGGACATGATTTCTGCCTATGATTTTCTAAAGGGGATTAACATAGGTGACAGGCCGGAGCTTAAAGGACAGACTGTTGTGATCATCGGTGCGGGAAACGTGGGAATGGACGTTGCTGCTGAGGCATACCATTGCGGTGCAAAAAAGGTGATGGCTGTAGATATTCAGCAGCCTGCAGCTTTTGGAAATGAGCTTGAGATAGCAAAATCACTGGGCACTGAAATTCTCTGGCCAAAATTTACTGAAAAGTATGTGAAAAAGAACAAAACAATCTATTTCAATGACGGCACGTCTCTGCAAGCAGACCTTGTTGTTATGTCCATCGGCGATACACCCATGACAGAATTTTTGCCCATCAGCGTGAACACTGACAAAAACGGATGGATCGAGGCTGATGAGATCGGATTTACTTCAGATCCCAAGGTGTATGCCGTTGGTGATGCTACTCGACTGGGGCTGGTAACACATGCGATCGGTCATGCCCGGAAGTCTGCCGAAGCAGTGCATGTGACCTTATCCGGACAATCATACTACAGACCGACTCCAAGGCCAATGGTCCCCTATGAAAATATTAAGACTGCCTATTACGATAGCTGTCAGGGAGAGCCCTTCAGCCCTCAGACCGAGGCGCACCGCTGTATGTCCTGTGCTGCCTGCAGGGACTGCCATATGTGCGAAGCCACCTGTTACTACGGCGCTATCAGCAGAAAAGATCTGGAAGACGGATCATACGAATATGTTGTTGATAAAGAGCTCTGCATCGGCTGCAGCTTCTGCGCCGGTATCTGCCCCTGCGGTGTATGGGAAATGGAAGACAATATTTAGAAGAGAATTACGTGTAGTGATGAACGAGTTACAATTTTCGAATTTAAAAAACTCGTCATTCCTTGATCGAAAATCCTCAATCTCAGTATCTCCCTACAGAAAAGGAAGAAGGTTTATTTAGTCTGATAATAAAATTTATATTGTCTTTCCATTTTTTCACTGTCACTCGCTTCTGCTCCACATCTCCAGGTATTTTTTCGCTGTCCGGCGGTCGAGTCCTGTCCGCTTTGCAATTGCTTCATAGGTGCCATATTTGTCATGGAGTATTTTACAGTAACCGGACAGGAGCCCCTGCATATTGATCGAGCCCTCTCTCATTTTCTCCGCAAGATTCTCTGCTATATCAATGCTTGTGAGGCTGTGGTCAACGACAGTATAGCTGTGCTTCAATAATATGCGTCGGATGCACTGTTCCAGCTCTCTTACATTACCGGGCCACTCATAGTCAGCAGGGACCTGAGCTTTCACAATGTCCCTCACTTTTTTTTCCAGATCTTCAGACGGGCTGCCGATTATCCTCTCAAGCGTGTGTTTCAGGAGGAAGTCGAGTTCTGCCGGATCTTCCCGAATCCTCTGGCGAAGCGGGGGCACTGTTATGATATCTGAGCATAACCGATAGTAAAAGTCGTCCCTGAATATTTTTTCAGCACGAAGCTTATGGACGGCCTTGTTGGTCGCGGCGATCACGCGCCCTGAAAAGCGGAGTGCCTCGTGGCTGCCGACCGGGGTAAATAAACGCTCCTGAAGCACCTGCAGCAGCTTTATCTGAAGAGGGACCGAGACGTCCCCGATCTCATCAAGGAAGATCGCCCCGTGCGGACTGCATCGTGAGAAGACCCCGTCGTGGTCTGCAACTGCGCCTGTAAAGGCCCCCTTCCTGTGGCCGAAGAGTTCGGATTCGATCAGCTGCTCCGGGTACTGAGAGAGGTTAAGGGATACGAATGCCTGGGTAAAGCTCTCCTTAAAACATTCTTTCTTTCCGTTAAACGGGATATAGCCGGACCTCCCAATGGCTGTTGCTGCAAGGCCTTTGCCGGCCCCGGTTTCTCCGAGCAGGAGGGTGGAGTAGTCTTCCATCCGGTTCCACAGATAGCGGGCGTAGAGCCCGATGTCACGGGTGAACACATTGTTCCAGAGATTTAAGCGGAATTCTTTCATGCACGGACTTCGGCCGAGTATGCTCCTGTCTATGAAATGGAACGCGCGTCTCATCTGAAACAGGACGGAAAAGTAATGATGTGCCTCGTCCCGGGAAAAGCCGCGGTCAATGATCAATCTTATTGCCTCACCGGCAAACGAGATGCTGCATGAGATATCCGAGGTTTTGATGTGTTTAAGAATAAGGGTGTCAAAGGAATCGTAATACCGGTGATAGATGTTAAACATAAAGGCGTTCTCGAGCAGCTCCCTGTCCTGCCCCGTAAAATCCCGTACATCTCCCTTGTTATCGGCTATGAGGTTCTTAATCCTGGCAGAGACGGTCTGGATGACCTTTTCCAGTCGCTTTTCATATGGTAGTGATGGATCAGCACCGGTCAGCTCAACGTCCGCTCTGACCCTCTCGTCACTGAACGGGTTTGAAAAGATAGAGCGCGAGACGCGTCGGAGGAAATCCCTTTCTGCTCCTGTGAGTTGTTTTTTTGCCATGTACATTTAATGTATATTTGACCAGCATAAATTGTCAATAAATATAATATAATTCTACCCCCGCAATCTTAGCCTAAACTGATAAATTATATTAAATCAAGATGTTATGTAGGCCAGTGCTGTCTGGCACAGATACTGCTCAATAAGGATTCAGATTCAGGGTAAAGGAGGTGATGATTAAGAAGTTTCATCCAGTCGTAAACAGAAAGCCCGGAAAAGGGAAGGAGATTACAATGAATATAAGAAAACTATTTTACCAGGAGCTCAGGACACAGGTTCTGCCTCTCGTAATTGCGTTGATGCTATTGATGATAGCAGTCGCTGCGGGAAGTGCAGATGCAGCCGGACTGCTTGTCGCTGACGGAGGGTTCGGGGGAGTACTTGAAATTAAAGAACACGATGTTCAGGTAACGGTCAATAACGGTGTAGCAGTAACGCAGGTCACCCAGGTATTCAAGAATACGGAAAACCGTCAGGTAGAGGCGCTCTATACGTTTCCTGTACCAAAGGGGGCGTCCGTCGCAAATTTCAGCATGTGGATCAACGGCAAGGAAGTAGTTGGTGAGGTCCTTGAAAAGAAACGTGCGCGCGAAATCTACAACAGTTATAAGAGGAAGAGAAGGGATCCCGGACTGCTGGAGCAGGTTGACTACAAGACCTTTGAAATGAGGATCTATCCCATTAACGCACAGGCAGAGCAGAAGGTGCAGATCAGTTATTACCAGGAACTCGCAGTTGACCATGACAGGGCGGCCTATGTCTATCCTCTTGCAACGGTTACCCGGAAGGACATTGATTCACGTACGACGGGAAGGTTCAGCATAAACATGGAAGTGAAGTCGGCGGTGCCGATTGTGGAGATTGGGAGTCCCAGTCACGGAGAAGCGTTTGTGATCGCTAAACATAATAATTCCTACGTAACTGCCAGTCTTGAGACGAAAGAAGGCAGTCTTGCGTCAGATGTAGTTGTTGGTTACAAATTATCCCGTCCAAAGACCGGGATCGACCTGATTACCTCGCGGCAGAACGGTGAGGACGGATATTTTTTAATGACGATAACTGCGGGGGATGAACTGGCAGTGCATGATGAAGGTATGGACTATGTATTTGTGCTGGACATATCCGGAAGTATGGCCAATGACGGGAAACTCGCAGTCTCCAGAAACTCTGTTGAGGCCTTTATCAACGAGCTTGGCGGCGAGGACAGGTTTGAGGTCATGACCTTTAATGTACGGCCGGATACTCTTTTTGACGAATTAAGACCGGCAACTGAAGAGATGAAGACACGTGCAGGAGAGTATATGAGGTCACAGCAGGCCAGGGGCGGCACAAACCTTGTGCCGGCAATGTCAACTGCCTACAAATACGGCGACCCTGACAGGAGTCTCAATGTCGTTGTGCTCAGTGACGGGATGACTGAACAAAGGGAGCGGCAGGTCCTGATGCAGCAGATTACGTCAAGGCCCAGGAACTCGAGGGTCTTCTGTATCGGCATCGGCAATGAAGTCAACCGTCAGCTGCTGGAGCAGATGGCGGAAGACTCGGGCGGGCTTGCGGCGTTCATTTCTCGGGGGGACAACTTTAAGGCCCAGGCACAAGGATTCCGAAGGAAGCTTATGCGTCCTGCGGCGACAGATTTGCAGCTCGATTACGGAAAGCTCAGTGTTTATGATGTGGAGCCGGCTGTGCTGCCGAATCTGTACCACGGTTCACCGATACGGATTTACGGCAGGTACAAGGGGCAGAGTGAAACATCTGTGAAGCTCCACGGTAATGTCCTCGGCCGTGAGATTACGCAGGCCGCTTCTCTTGCTTTCCCACAAACAGACCCGGAGAATCCAGAGATTGAGCGCATGTGGGCATGGAAGCGCGTTGATCAATTACTGAAAAAGGCGGACCGCAGCGGTTCACGCAGTCAGGTGGTCGATGAAATAGTCCAGCTGGGAGAGGGCTATTCAATAGTGACGGAATACACGTCATTCCTCGTACTTGAAAATGACAATGAGTATAAACGCTGGAAGATAGACCGCAGGAACGACCGGAGGCTGGGTCGTGACCGTGAGGCTCAGGAAAAGAGGATGGAGCGGCTCGAGGCGATCAGGAACAGTGCGATTTCAGATATCGGCCCGCAGACTTCAGTAAAAGAAACAGCGGTCCGGAAAAAACAGGCCTCGCAAAACGTAGTATCCATTCCCAATACGTCAATGCCTCAGACTCCGCCATCACAGCCGGACAGGCAGAGCTGGGACTTTGATCTCGGCAGTGGCTCAGGCCCTGTCGGTCCCCTGTTTCTTGCAGCTGCATACTGGCTGCGGAAGCGAAAGAGGAAAATGGAAAAGTAAAAAACTTAATTCAAACCCTCCCCCATGCAGGGGGAGGGTACGCTATTACGCTAAAAAGGACTGCCATGAATGAACAGGCTTTATATAGACCCCGCAGGACAGATGTAATGAGCGGGATACTCCGCAACAAAGGGCTGTCTATTGATGTCATCATTATTGCTGCATTAATACTGGTTGCAAATACTCATCTTGTAACAGGCAATTTAAGTGCGTCGCTTGTCTTTTTCCCCTCTGCGGTTGAGTCCGGGCAATGGTGGAGGGTAATAACGTATCCATTCGTACATGTAACATGGTACCACCTGCTTCTTGACGCAGGCGCGTTTTTTCTGCTCTATAAAGAGCTCTTGCATAACAGGCCTGCGAAAAGGATTTTCTATGTCGTTGTCTCCGGTGCATTCAGTCTCGCTGCAGCCGTGGTATCTTCTCCCATCATTGATGAACTGGGGTTGTGCGGGCTGTCCGGGATTGCCCACGGACTCATGGCTGTTTCCGCCCTGGAGATGATGCAGGAGAAGCAGAATTTCAGAACCGGCCTCATGTGTTTTCTCCTGGTAGTCTCTAAAAGTATCTATGAATCCCTCACCGGAGAGGTCCTGTTTTCATTTCTGCATTTCGGGCTTTACGGCACTCCCATGGCAGCGTGCCACGGCGGAGGTGTGCTCGGGGGAATATTAGCGTATTATAGTGGATCGATAATGAAAATATCACATAAACAATCGGAAGGATAGCATAATGAATAATGACGAGAGAACCATCATACAAAGGGGATTGATTCCTCTCTGGTTAATTGTGTTCTGTGCTTTTCTTATTTGGTCGGGAATCAAACCTCATGATTATTTCACATGGTTTCTGGAAGTTGCTCCAGCATTGATTGGTTTAGTTATCCTTGGAGCGACATATAAAAAGTTCCGATTTACAGATATGGCATACTGGCTCATGTTGATTCATGCCATTATTCTTATGATAGGAGGACATTATACATATGCTAAGGTCCCACTGTTTGACTGGTTAAAAGATGCATATGATCTCAGTCGAAATCATTATGATAAAATAGGGCACTTTGCCCAGGGCTTTATACCTGCTATCATTGCGCGAGAAATACTCATAAGAAAGTCTCCTCTGAATCGAGGCAAGTGGCTTTTTTTTATGGTAGTGAGTATTTGTTTAGCAATGAGCGCCTTCTATGAGTTCATCGAGTGGTGGGTAGCTGTTGCTACAGGCACCGCAACCGAGGCGTTTCTTGGTACACAGGGGTATGTGTGGGATACGCAGTCAGATATGTTCCTTGCATTTCTCGGTGCTATTATTGCACTTGTTTTGTTTGGTAAGATTCATGATAAATCGCTCCTACGGAGGGAATGACGAGACAATGTATAAACAATAGTACTGGTGTTGCTGTTCTTTTCTTATATTGCGCTGCAAATAGTATATGCCAGCGACAAATCCAAGGAATGTGTGATTACCTTGCACGGGATGGGACGAACATATTCTTCGATGAACAAGATTGCAACTGCTTTGAAAGACGAGGGGTACACTGTATGGAATGTCTGATTTCCTGGTTGTAGAAAGCGGTCATACCTTTAAAATGAGAAACAGGTTAGTCATAAACCAGATCAAATACTTCCTGAAAAATGGTAAGTTTTATAAATAAAACTTACCAATAAAACCTCCTAAATATTAGACGGCAGCTCTTCACAGTGCTTAAGCAATGAAATTGTTGATTTGCGGTACAATTCTGCTGCATTTGAGATGACTCATGTCATTATAAATACAACAACCTGTTAATAATAAATGAGTAGACTCTAGTCCAGTCCAATCGAATATCGGATGATATGTCCAGTGCTCGAGCCCAGTGAACTTTATATGCAGGCCCAGTTTATCGCTTTTTTTGTTATATAGTGAAGCAGTTTCTATTTTGCAATGAAGCAGAATTCCTTTATAGTAGAAAAGTACCAGGTCACTGTTAAGGTAACATTAATCCTTTAGATAATCTGCAAACAGGCTGACATATTTGAATGCGTCATCAGGTGCGATTACTACAGCTAAGCCCTGGTTTTCCTTTGAGTGCTTTAGTGCTGAAAATAATACCGCTCCAGTAGTTGGTCCCATCAAAATCCCGGTTTTCCTCGCCAGATCAATTGCTGTCTGGTAAGCCTGATCATCTTCAACTTCGACAATGTCATCAATCACGTCCCTGTTCAATATGTTAGGGATAAGCTCATCAGGAAGGTTTGATATCTTTTTCATACCGGCAAGGTTGTGGTTTCTTGATTTAGGTTCAACACCGATTATTTTTACATCAGGATTCTGCTCTTTCAGGTATTTCCCAACCCCGCTGATAGTTCCACATGTTCCAAAGCCGGCAAAGAAATAATTTATTTTACCTTCTGTCTGTTTCCATATTTCAGGTCCTGTTGACTTGTAATGGGCCATTGCGTTTAATGGGTTTTCATATTGGTTTGGGCTTACATAGTCTTCTCCCCCTTTGCCTGCCAACATCCCTTTGACAAGTCCCCTTGCTCCTTCATTTGGATATAAGGGGCATAAGTCATCATCTGCCTCCCAGAGGTTTACCCCTAATAATTTAAGCAACACTTTCTTTTCTTCAGGGGCACCGGAGGGAATGGCTATTTCAAGAGGGATCCCCATAGCATTCGCTATTGACGCCAGGGCTATTCCTGTGTTTCCGGAAGAAGGTTCGACTATTGTTTTTCCATTCTTTATTTCAGTTCCTTCCAACAGGTTTAAGGCCGTCCTGTCCTTTATCGAACCGCATGGATTGAACCTCTCAAGTTTCAGATAAATTTGATAGTCTTCCTTTGAATTGATGCTTCCGTTTACCGCAAGCAGCGGTGTAGGATTTTCAGGATCGCTGATTAAGTCAACCAGGTTTTCATATACACGCAATTTTTTATTTGTCTTTTTGATGGTTTATCCCTCCGATGCAACTATATTATATGATATTTATCCTTATTATTCTTATTCGTCAGAATAATTGATATTAGATTGGACTTTCCCCAATAAAGTGGACACTCGTTAAGTTTAGTAAAGTTTTTCTTTTTGCAGGCCGAATAAACATTTAAGAATTAATTTAGACATAACTGTCTCATGAGATTAGGTGCTGGGAGAGGCACAGTGCGGGCAAACGATTTTGGCAGGACTATATAAGGTATTCGCATTTGGGAGGGCGATATGTTTTTTAAAAATAAAATTAACCGGTACATATTCCTTGTTTCACTTCTCATCTGTATTTTATATCCATTAATCAATATTTATTTTATATATCCAAAATTTCCCAGACTGCTTGTCATGAACACCACGAACGAGGCCATCAGAGTGGGTAACCACCTTTCAGAAATGTTTTTTAGAAAAGACGGTGTAATGACTAAAGATAGAATCGAAATGATCATGAATGAAGAATCTCATAATCTCATTCATGATTTTAATCTGATGAAGATGAAGATTTTTGGTCCCTCCGGAGAGACAATTTATTCAACAACCACATCTGATATAGGCAAGATAAACAAGCATGATTATTTTCATAAATACGTTGCAAAGGGCAGGGAATTTACAAAAGTTGTACAGAAAGATTCAATGTCTCTGGAAGGTCAGGTAGTTACTAAAGATGTTGTAGAAACTTATGTTCCTGTCATGTCAAAGGGTAAATTTATTGGTGCTTTTGAAATTTACTATGATATAACTGCCCACAATAATGCCCTGAACAAAATTATTTATCAGTCTTCAGTGCTGCCTTTCTTTATGATGTTCCTGTTCCTGTCTGTAATGACAATTATACTT
>CALZJD010000050.1 GCA_945787795.1 Thermodesulfovibrionia bacterium
TTTCAGGTTTTTGAAGCCTGCCTTCTCAAGCCTGGAATAATATGCATACAATTCCATGAAATTCATTTCTTTGGGTCTCTTTATTTCTTCCCTGAAAATATTTGGCTCTTCCAGGGCCTTTGTAATAAGTGAATCGTATTTTTTTGTTGTGTTGTCTTTGAAATTAAAGACAATGACGTCATTAAGTTTCCATAAGCCGTCTGCCCATTTTGCTTCATTTGCCTCAATCCTTTTTTCAAACCTGAATGAGTTGCTGAAGTTAAAAATGCTGGTCTTTAATATCCTGTTCTCATTTTCAACAAAACCCTCTATCCTTACCAGACTTCCATCTATCCCTCTCATCCAGAGGAACTGTTTCCGGTAAATGATCTTGGGAGACTTTTTCAGAATCTTGACCTTTCTTGTATAAGTTGAAGCCCGTGTTGCAGCAGGCACAATTGTCTCACCCAGTACAAGAGCTGAAAGGGTGATGAGCAGGCCGATAACGAGAAATGATGAAAAGAGTTTTTTTGTGCTGCCGCCTGATGCCTTGATTATGACCGTCTCTCTCCACTTTGATGCAGTGCCTATAGTGAACAGGATCGAAAACAATGACGCAAATGGCAAAGCATATAATATAGCCCGTGGAGACTGGAGTGCAAGGTACTCGAAAATCAGGGAAACAGAGGCCTTCTTTTCATAAAATTCATCAACAAGCCGGAGAAATTCAGCGAGATTTGAAATCGCTGTAAAACAAATCAGAATAATTACGAAATATGTGAGAAATTCTTTAATGAAGTATCTTCTTAAGGTTGTCATAATGTTTACATGTTCTGCCTTAAAACTTTCCTATCGGTTTATCAATATAGGCGATATACACAAAAACCGCAGCAATTACAGTAAAAAATATGTTCGGGATCCAGATGCCCAGAAACGGGTTGATTCCACCTGATTTTGAGAGCCCTTCTCCCATCATGAAAAACAGGTAATAGAGAATAATAATGGCCAGGCTTATTGAAAAGCCGCCCAATCTGCCAACTTTCCCTGTTTTGTATGATAATGAAGGGGCAAGAAGACCAAAGATAAGACATGCAAAGGGCAGGGCCAACCGTCTGTTCAGTTCAATGACCAGGGAAATGTTGGTTTTACGCCCCTCCCATAACCTGGATGTCCTGATCTCTTCAGGTTTGGCATCTTTCGAAGCCTCTATGCCGGTATTAAGGATAAAATCATACTCAGAAAAAGTGATTTCAGAAGAACTCTCCTTTTTGTATGAGTGTATTGATCCGTTCTGCATGCTTAACTTGATCATTCCTTTGTCAGGATCAGAACTCATGAGCCCTTTTTCAGCCACTATGACAAAAGGATTTTCTTCGGCCTTTTCAGAATCTCTATAAATGAAGATACCGTTAAATGTATTTTCTGAAGGCATTTTTTTTATAAAAATTACGGTACCTTTGAAAACATCAGAGAAACTCTCTGCTTCCAGGGTCATTGAGGCCTTTTTGACTATGGTCTGATGCAATAAGTGGTTAAATGCCTGGGTGCTGCGGGGCAATAAAAACAGGCTGATAAAAAGAAGGACAAAGAAAGACATTACAGAAACAGAAAGGGCTGCTTTTGCTATGCCCAGAAAGGTCATTCCCGTGCTTTTTAAAACAATAATTTCATTATCTCCTGCCATCCTTCCGTAAGTGAGGAATATGGATATCAACATTGCCATGGGTAATGAAATTATCAATATGGAGGGCTGAATATATAAAAAAATCTTAAATATGTCAATAAGGTCTGCCCCTTTACCCATAAAAATTTTCGTTAAACTAACAAACTTCTCCATAAAGAGAATTATGGAAAGGGAAAAGATAATAACAGACATGTTTTTGATCAGCTCTTTAAAGATTGATTTATGAATTATCATGTTTTATCAAAGATGTAAACGTTACCGTTCATTTCATTTGCAGAATAATTATAACAGCTAAGGGATGCAAAAGGCTGGAGAGAGTCAAAGGCATCAATGACACATGTCAAAGCTCAAATGTCAATTGAAGCCTCAAGGACGTAATGTCAAAAGTTATAACGAATGTTTAAAGCAGGAAAAAATAAATCAGACTATAACTTGAGTAGCCGCCTCAATTGCTCAAGTAAAATATTGTTTGAATTTGGACTTTTTCCTTCATTTGGCATTTGAGCTTTGACATTTGATATTGGCAGAAACGAGTCAGGAAATGTCTTTATACCTTTTTATTAGCTCATACACCTATGTAATATCAGATTGAACGATATTCAGGACACTGTCTCTCAGGCTGCTCAGGTGGGAAATTAATTCATCAGTAGAACGGTGACCCATAAACCGTTCACTTAACTTTGTAACTTCTGAACTTATACTGATGACCTGTTCTTCATTTAAGCGGAGAAAAGTCTCTAGTTTTCTGTAATATGTATATGCATCATAAAAGGTTGAGCGCTCCAATGTATGAAAGGCCCCCAGGAGAGTCAGTCTGTCAATTGCTTTCAGGGTATTACTCTCGAGGACATCAGGTGCCTGCCTGATGTTTTGAAGTTGCAGGTATTGCACATAAAATTCTATCTCTTCTATTCCTCCAGGCCCAAGCTTGATATCCAGCCCTTCTGATTCATTGGCCAGTTCCCTCATAATTCTCAAACGCATGTCAGCAATATCTTTTCTGGTTATATCAATACTTCTTTGCAGTATTACCTCCCTTGCCATATTAATAAATGAATTGCCTATGTCTTCATCTCCTCCAACAGGCCTGGCCTTAAGCAGTGCCTGTATCTCCCATTTCTGCGCACTGTTTAAATAATAGTTTCTGTATCCATGTATCTCTTTCACAAGGACCCCTTTTGACCCGTCAGGCCTGAGCCGGGTATCAACGCTGAACAGCTGACCTGCATCTGTATAGGATGTAAGTACTTTTATTGCTTTCTCAGCAACTTTCCTGGCCTTGTCTGAACTTGAAACAAAGACGATATCAAGGTCTGAACCAAAGGTCATTTCATGACCGCCAAGTTTGCCCATGGCTATTAAGGACAAATCTTCACTATCAAATTTATGTAATATGGCCCTCAATATTGCCTCTGCCAGATGGGTCATGCCTTTGAAAAAATCTTCCAGGGTCAATATTTTTAAGAGGAATAGTATTCCCAGGCGGAACTCTTCAAATCTCCGGAATTCAGCAAGGGTCCTTGCAAAATCCTCTGACCTTTTCACTGCTCTTGCCAGTCTTTCCTCAACTTCCTTAAGAGATTTCAATATGCTCCATTCTTCAATAAGAATATTAAGGTACTGCTGATTGCTCAGAAAGATTCTGGTCAGATAAGGGCTGAGGGAAAATATATTAATAATCCCCTGTATCAGTTCTTTCTGTTCCTGAAGGGCCGACAAATGGGCCGGTTTAAGCCCGTATGTATTTAAAAGTCTCTCCAGTCCGGCGATTGCCCTGTCCGGGCTTTCAGCAGCTATGGCGCTTTCAAAGAGCCGGGGCATAACATCCCTGGTAATTTTTCTTTCCTGCATGGTCCTGAATTCAGCCATATGTTCTCTTATGCTTTTGAGATTGGCCAGACATTTGTCCGGATCAATAACATTTCTGAAGGTTAGAAATCCTCTGAGTTCACGGTCTGTCATTTTCCCTTCAAGCAGGTTTAATGTCTCAGCATGGGCGTCTTCCTGCGTTCCGAGAAGCGAATTATACATGTTTTTTATCTGCATTCTTCTCATGCGCAGGTTAGCGGTAAATTCATCTGTACTGTTCCATTCCATGTTCCGGGCAAGAATGTACATTTCTTCATCACCGGAAGGAAGGGCGTGTGTCTGAAGGTCTTCCTTCATTTGCAGGTAATGCTCAATACGCCTGAAGTATAAGTAGTTGTCCCATAGTATTGACAGTTCCCTGTCCGGGACGATATGCAATAACTTAAGCGCTTCAACTGCCTCATACATTCTGAAGCTTTTGAGCGAGAGGTGTACCCCTCCATATAGCAGCTGAAAGGTCTGGATAAAGAACTCTGCCTCACGGATTCCGCCATACCCGCGTTTAATATCGTCTCTTGTAAAAGTGGAGTCAATCTTTTTCTTCAGGCCCCTGATCTCCTCTATTGCGCTAAAATCACTGGTCTTACTCCAGACAAAGGGATCGATGGACTTGATAAATTCCCGGCCGAGCTTTTTGTCACCTGCGACAGGCCTTGCCCTGATCAGGACCATCCTCTCCCAGGTTCGTCCCCATGATTCATAATACGTTCTGTAGGCTTTAAGCGGCAGGGTGATTTCTCCCTTTTGACCCTGCGGGCGAAGCCTGAGGTCTACCCTGTACGCAATGCCGTCCTCGGTCTGTGCTGAGAGAATTTTATTGAAGAGTTCAACTACCTTGCAGTAAAACTCATGGTTGCTGATCTTGCTGTACAGAATGCCTGACGGGTTAGGTATGCCTGATGTCTGGCCTTCATCATTGTCATAGACAGCAATGAGATCAATATCAGAACTGTAGTTCAGTTCTTCGCCTCCCAGTTTGCCCAAAGCTATGAAAGATATGGTGCTCTCTGAAGGTTTGCCATACTTCCTTTTGTTAATGTCAAGTGACCATGTAAGGGCTGCTGAGATCATTGTTTCAGCCAGGGCAGTAAGTTCTTTCATTGAAGACTGCACACCGGTTATGCCAATTAAGTCCCTGATAGTGATCCTGAGAAGATACCTCTTCTTAAATAATCTTAATGCCTTCATCAGGTCTGCAGCGTCAGCAGTACCGTTCAATCCCAGTGCAGTTCCTGATTTCTGTTCCAGTAACTCAGCGGTAACAGCAATTTCCAATTCAGTCAGGGCATGTTCCAGTTCAAACGCATTTGATATGCAATAATTGGCGAGAAACTGGCTTGTACTGAAAAGCTTGGCAATGGTCAAGAGGTTTTCAGGAGATACATTCTGGTCAGGATTTTCCTCAAAAAATCTTAAAAGATTTCTCCGGGAACGGGAAGGGTCCGGGACCATTTCTACAGCTTCAGCAATCACCTTCATGCACTCATTAGTAACAGTCATTTTGCCCCATTTGTAATAATCGTGAAATATTGCTTATTATTTGATAATATAGCCCTTTAAACATTCATATAGAATAATAAAAACGGGAGGAAAATACCATGAAAATGATCGCTGCAGTCATTAAGCATTTTAAGCTCGATGATGTCAGAAAGTCCCTCACCGAAATTGGCGTGCATGGTATGACAGCTATTGAGGTCAAGGGTTTTGGCAGACAAAAAGGTCACATGGAAGTCTACAGAGGGGTTGAATATGAGGTGCAGTTTCTCCCCAAGATCAAAATAGAAGTGGCTGTCCCTGATGATAGTCTGGATGAGGTATTAAGCACTATTGAGTCATCGGCAAAGACTGGCGAGATAGGAGATGGCAAGATTTTTGTCTATGATCTGAAAGAAGTCATCAGGATAAGGACCGGAGAAAAAGGGGAAGAAGCAATATAATACTAAATATTATGATTTATGTTAAAGTAATAACGTCATTTTTTAAATTGAAAAAGCCTCACCGCTTTTTTAGGGCTATGAGGCTATTATTTTGCCGGAAACCTATATAAATAACATAATAAAAACAGTTACATAAGGAAATCGAGGAAGAGGGGAACACAGAGCACTTGGAAATTAAAGTATTTGGGAACAATATTGAAAAGGCGATTAAGGATTTAAAAATCAAGCTTCATAAAGAAGGTATTTTTAAGGAGCTTAAGAAACGCAGATTTTATGAGAAACCATCTGTTAAGGAGAAAAGGAAGCGGATCGAGGCCCGTAAGAAGAAAATGAAAGCTTCCAGATTTTCAAGAAGCAGGTAAAGCAGAAGAAGACTATTTCTTTCTGGTCTTTTTCGCAGTTATTTTTTTGGTCTTTTTCGCAGCAATCTTCTTAGTTTTTTTCGCAGTTATCTTCTTAGTTTTTTTCGCAGTTATCTTTTTGGTCTTTTTTGCAGTTATCTTTTTGGTCTTTTTTGCAGTTATCTTTTTGGTCTTTTTTGCAGTTGTCTTTTTGGTCTTTTTCGCAGGTATCTTTTTGGTCTTTTTTGCAGTTGTCTTTTTGGTCTTTTTTGCAGTTGTCTTTTTGGTCTTTTCTGCAGTTGTCTTTTTGGTTTTTTCTGCAGTTGTCTTTTTGGTTTTTTCTGCAGTTATCTTTTTGGTCTTTTTGCTGTAATCTATATTAATTTCATACTCTATATTTGAATGGTCTTTAGAAATTTCCCCGATTAAACCTTTACAACTCATTTCACCTTTTATCACTTTCTTCTTATCTTTAATCTGCTTTGAGATTATGCGCTTCAAGTTAAATCCACCGTTTTCACAGCCTTTAATCATGCACTCAAGATTAAAGAAGGCATGGCTTTCAGGGAAGAAGTTCACCGTGCGCTGCATGAGAATCGGGTTCTCCGCATTATGGTAGTACGTCATACCAATAACAATGCCTGCAACTGTTGGGAAGCGGTCTGAAATGACCCCTGCATCAATTTTCTGCTTGTTTTTTACTTCCATTTTTTTTACATAATTTTGTTTATTGGCCATGTTTTCCTTAAACTATAGTATTCCTGAATTTATGCTTGAATATATTTCACCTTACTACCATTTTCCCTTGTAATAAAACCAAATCCCGTGGTTTCATCAAACTACGTTACCGCTCCTTTTTCCATCTTTCCCTTCAAATTTACAGTAATACCCCCATAAACAAATAAAAAAAAGGCCACAACGCTTAAAGTTTCATGGCCCTGGTTATGAACAAAATCTTCAAGATTTGGATATATTGACAAAATAAGTTAAAAAAGTCAAGGAGTTATCACCTTAATAATGCATTTATCAGTGCATGCGAGAGTTATACAGGAGAGAGCCCTGCCATTCATGAACATGTCTGCTGAACAAATCTAATCCGTTTATGAAGAAATGAACTTGAATGCCCCGTTTTGTAAACGGGGAGCTTCACTAAAAAAAGGCACAGACTGTTTTTTGCAGACCGTGCCTTGAGTGCAATCAGTATTCTTTAAATATCGTAATACATAAAGAATTCGTAGGGGTGTGGTCTCAGCCTCAGTGCATCCACCTCATTTTCTCTCTTGTACTGGATCCATTTGGCTATGGCGTCTTCTGTAAATACGTTGCCTTTCAGAAGGAAATCGTGCCCAGCCTCGAGTTCATCAAGTGCCTCATCAAGAGCTCCCGGCATCTGAGGGATGTTCGCAAGCTCTTCCGGTGGTAATTCGTACAGATCTTTATCCATTGCCTCTCCCGGATCGATCTTGTTTTCAATTCCGTCAAGACCGGCCATCAGCATCGCTGAAAAAGCAAGATATGGGTTGCACGAAGGATCCGGGAACCTGACTTCAACTCTCTTAGCCTTTGGAGATGCTGAATACATCGGAATCCTGATAGAAGCGGACCTGTTTCTAGCTGAATAAGCGAGATTTACAGGGGCCTCAAACCCCGGTACCAGTCTCTTGTATGAATTTGTCGTCGGATTGGTAAAAGCTGCAAGTGAGCGCGCATGCTTCAGTATGCCGCCTATATAATTGATGGCCATTTCGCTGACTCCTGCATATCCGTTTCCTGCAAATAACGGCTTCCCGTCTTTCCAGATACTCTGATGAACATGCATTCCTGTTCCATTGTCACCGAATAAGGGTTTTGGCATAAACGTTGCGGTCTTGCCATGAGCATAGGCAACATTTTTGACAATATATTTAAAAAGCATAAGCTTATCAGCCTGTTCCACAAGAGGAGCAAATCTCATATCGATTTCTCCCTGGCCGCCTGTTGCAACCTCATGATGCTGTGCTTCAATGTGGATGCCGCATTTCTGCATTATCGTAACCATTTCTGTTCTCAGGTCTTCCATGGTATCTGTCGGCGGTACCGGGAAGTATCCTTCTTTATGTCTTGGTTTGTAACCCAGATTCGGACCTTCATCAGAGCCTGTATTCCAGATGCCTTCTACTGAATCTACAATGTAAAAACCGCTGTTAGCGGTCTGATCATATCTGACATCATCGAAGACAAAAAACTCTGCCTCAGGACCGAAGTATGCCGTGTCTCCAACTCCTGTTGACTTCATGTGCTGAATAGCTTTCTGGGCAATAAATCTCGGATCCCTGGAGTAGGGCTCTTTTGTGATAGGATCAACAATATTGCAGACCAGACTTAATGTCGGATACTTCCTGAAGGGATCAAGTATGGCTGATGCAGGATCAGGAATGATCAGCATGTCAGATGCATTGATCGCCTGCCAGCCCCTGATGGATGAACCGTCAAACCCAAGGCCCTCCTCAAATGTTGATTCTTCAAATTCGCTGATCGGAACTGAAAAGTTCTGCCAGATCCCGGGAAAATCGATGAACTTGAAGTCCACCATGACCACATTGTTCTCCTGGGCAAATGTTACTACGTCTTTGGCTGTCATGTTACATCCTCCTTGTTTTAGTTATTTGTTGCAAGTTAATAGTGTTATAAAATGCTTCATTTATCGTTAGTTATCTTTTAATTATATAAATAGGATTCTAGGATTCAAGGACCCAAGGGTTAAAGGGATAAATATTTTTTTTATTAGTTCACTTGAATCCTTGGACCCTTACCCCTTAGTTAATTGAAAAACCTATCATAAAATTTAAACGCCCTTTTCTTATATTCAGGGTATATATCAAGGGCTTTATTGACCATGGCCTCTACATCATGACTCTCGTCTTTTTCAAACCATTCACGGATCATCTCAGGTGTCACCTCAATATGAAACTGAAGTGCGTAGACATGGTCTTTATACCTGAAAGCCTGATTTTCAAACGTATCAGATGAGGCCAATCTTGCTGCGTTCTTATGAAGATTAAAGGTATCTCCGTGCCATTGAAAGACATCCGCCTGTTTTGTTCCGTCTATTACAAGACCTGACATCGCATCATCATTCATCCCTTCCTCTGTCACTTCCACCCTGTACCAGCCGACTTCCTGCGTCTTTCCCTGATACACATCAACGCTCAATGCATAGGCAATCATCTGGGCTCCAAGGCAGATGCCGAGAACAGGTTTATCACTTTTTATAAACGCCCTGATGAGGGCGGCCTCGTAATGGAGGAATGGATGATTATCTATGTTATAAACAGCCATGGGGCCTCCCATAATCACCAGATGGGAATGTTCCTTAACATCAGGAATTTCAGCATGACAGCTGTTCATGTCAACAATGCTGTAGGCCATTCCTTTATCCTTGAGGAATTCCTCGATAGTACCCGGCCCTTCGTTTTCTGTATTTTTTATAATTAAAACTGACACAGTTTCAATTCCTCGTATCCACAGATTTAACAGATTATCACAGATTTTACACCCTGTATTTAATTGCCTTCAATCTGCGTAATCTGCGGATGATAGTTAAAGGATATATCCTTGCTCACCGTGGCCATAAACGTCAAGCCCCTCAACTTCACATTCTTTACATACCCTTAACGCCATGACTGCATTGACGGCCTTAAGAATTACAAATGTTGCTACCGCGGTATAACCTGCGGTTGCAGCAACTCCAATTGCCTGAATATAAAGCTGCTCTGAAATACTCCCTATTCCAGATGCAAACCCCTGGCCGCTGAATATACCAAGGCCAGTTGATGCAAAGACTCCGGCCAGCAATGTGCCTGTTATCCCACCTACTCCGTGTACCGGAAAGACGTCAAGAGAATCATCAACTTTAAGTACAGATTTCATATATAACACCGCATTGAAGCAGATAATTCCTGCTGTTATACCTATTACAAGCGCTCCTGCCGGTCCTACAAATCCGGAAGCCGGGGTAATTGTACCAAGTCCTGCTACCATTCCTGTTACCGTGCCGAGTGCTGTGGGTTTACCGAATTTTCAGCTGCAGAGATATGTGTGACAAGCATTGCCATGGCTGCATCTCCGTTTGCGGCAAGGGCGCTTCCACCGTTGAATCCGAACCAGCCCACCCAGAGCATTCCTGCGCCTTTGACCGTCATTGTCATATTATGTGGGGGCATTGAAGTCTGAGGAAAACCATCTCTGCGTCCCAGAACAAGAGCAGCTACCAGTGAGGCCACTCCAGCTGTTATATGTACGACTGTACCTCCGGCAAAATCAAGCAGACCCATCTGCTGCAGCCATCCGCCGCCCCATACCCAGTGAGTAATCGGACAATACACAACAATAAGCCATAAAGAAGAAAACAAAAGTATTGCTGAAAATTTCATCCTTTCGGCAAAGCCGCCTATGATAAGGGCAGGAGTGATGATCGCAAAGGTCATCTGAAACAGCGCAAACAGTGATTCTGGAATGGTCCCGCTCAGGGTGTCTTCCAGCATCCCTGCAAAGAAGGCCTTTGAAAGACCGCCGGCAAAAGCAGTCCCCTCTGAAAACGCGATGCTGTAACCTCCGGCAAGCCAGAGAATTGTTACCACTCCGGATATGGCAAAACATTGCAATAATACCGATAGAACGTTCTTTGTTCTAACAAGCCCTCCATAAAATAGTGCAAGTCCGGGCAGGGTCATAAACAGCACAAGAGCGGTAGCAACAAGTATCCACGCAGTATCACCTGAATCCAGCTGGGATGTTTCAGCTGCAAATGCAGGGTTGCTTAAAATGATAAAGGCCAGCAGGACAAAGAGCGGTGTTATGAAATTCTTAATTTTGAATTTTGAATTTTGAATTTTTATCATAGCGCCTCCTTGCCCCTTTCGCCGGTTCGTATCCTGATAGCTTCATTTAGATCGTATACGAATATTTTCCCATCGCCGATCTCTCCGGTCTTGGCATTTTCCTGGATCGCCTTGAGTACACCATCCAACTTCTCATCAGATATTGCCACCTCAATCTTAACCTTTGGCAGGAACTGTACTTCGTACTCTACGCCGCGGTAGACTTCCATGTGTCCCTTCTGTCTTCCAAATCCCTTGACCTCTATCGCGGTCATACCTATGACATCGATCTCTGTAAGGGCCTTTCTTACATCATCCAGCTTGAAGTGCTTGATGACTGCTGCAACCATTTTCATCGGCTTTCCTCCCGGTGTTTAATTTTAATATCGGGAGTGAGATATCAAGAAACGTACCACATAGAAAACCTTTATTTTCAAGGGGTAAGGATGCACGAATCCCTACAAAATTGTAATGACTACAATATTGTAGGAAGAGCTTCAGTTGTCAAAGAACAATGAACCTTTACAGCGTGCACGTTATTACGACAGGTTATACCCGGCTTCCTCATGATCACTGATATCCAGGCCCTGCACTTCGTCCTTATCTTCAGACCGGATACCTATTGTTGCATCTATGATTTTCAGTGTTACAAAAGCAACAGAACCACTCCAAAGCAGGGTTACTATGATGCTCTTGATCTGGGCCCATACCTGAGCTCCAACGCCTGCTGCCTCAATTCCGGCTCCGCCCATGAATTCAGCTGCGCAGAGGCCGGTCAGGGTAGCACCGATGATTCCGCCAATACCATGAACACCAAAAACATCCAGGCTGTCATCATAACCAAGGGCCCTCTTCATTGATGTTGCAGAAAAATAGCACAATGATCCTGAAAGGAACCCGATAAGGATTGCGCCCATGGGACCAGCTGTCCCTGACGCCGGAGTAATTGCAACCAGTCCGGCCACAGCACCGGTTGCGATACCAACAGCGGTAGGCTTACCTGAACGGGCCCACTCCACAAACATCCAGCTTAATGCTGCTGTTGCCGTTGAAATCTGTGTTACATGACTCCCTGCATTAAACCCGAACCAGCCGACCCAGAGCATGCCTGTTCCTATGAGGACAAAGGGAACATTATGGGGCAGCATGGCGTTCTCACCAAAACCCTTTCGTTTCCCCACCATTAAACAGGCTACAAGTGCTGCAATACCTGCATTGACATGCACTACGGTACCTCCTGCAAAGTCCAGAACTCCCCAGTTGGCAAAAAGTGCTCCATCTCCACCCCATGCCATATGGCAAATGGGCAGGTACGAGAAGGTAAACCATATTGCTACAAACAGCATAACGGCACTGAACTTCATCCTTTCGGCAAAAGCACCTACCATTAATGCAGGGGTTATTATTGCAAAGGTCATTTGAAATATCAGGAAGACTGATTCAGGTATGGTTCCTGATATGCTATCGACGGTTACTCCATCAAGAAAAGCTTTTCCCATCCCACCAAAAAGGGAATGGATGTTAAATATTCCGGGTTCCATCCCTGTACTGTCAAAGGCAATACTATACCCATACATGATCCACAAAATCGTCATGAGACAGGTTATGGCAAAACATTGAACAAATATGGAAAGTACATTTTTTGACCTTACGAGGCCGCCATAAAAAAGCGACAATCCCGGTAAGGTCATGAATAGCACCAGTACAGTTGCAACGATCATCCATGCGGTATCTCCTGTATTAATTGCTGCTGTCTCCTCTGCAACAGCATTTACAGGCTGGGTAAATAAAACGAATAGTAAAGCCGGGAAGAATTTTTTAAGTTTTATCACTTCCATAAACTCCTTTCCTGATTGTAATTCCGTATTTTTTGATTTTATATGCGATCATTCTTTCGGTAATGCCCAATTGTTTGGCAGCCTGTGCCATGACATTTTTGCAGTCCCTGAGAGCGTTTATAATCGCTTCTTTTTCGTATGTCTCTATTCTATTGCTTAACGAAACCATGTCAGTCAGGATACATACTGCGAAAACCATGCCAGTTTGAAATTATTGAAAATAAAGAAAACTCATATTGTAAAAATACATTTATGTAGTGCTATCCTACGAAAATGTGGTACATTTTTGTAATATTGTCTATTATTTAACTTCTGCAAATGCTTCAGATGGACCGCTGCATTACATGCAGGGGTCCATCTGAAGGTTAGAACGATAGAGTGCAAGCTGCATGATCACTTAAAGGGCATCTTTACCGTGCTCACCCGTCCTGATTCTGACAACATCTTCCAGGCTGTAGACAAAGATCTTTCCGTCTCCGATCTCACCGGTTTTTGCACTTTCCTTAATGGCGCTGAGAACTTTATCAAGCTTTTCCTCGGGAACAGCTGTTTCCAACTTTACCTTTGGAAGAAACTTGACCTCATACTCCACACCTCTGTATACCTCCATGTGTCCCTTCTGCCTTCCAAAGCCTTTGACCTCTATTGCGGTCATGCCCTGCACTCCTATCTTGTTCAGGGCATCTCTTACTTCATCCAGTTTGAAATGTTTTATAATGGCTGTAACCATTTTCATTTTAAGTCCTCCTATCAGTTATTTTGCAAAATTCTTAAAACCTGCTGTAAGCAATGGATTATTGGAGTGTTGGAGTAATGGGGAAAATGTATCTCCAGTTCTCCATTACTCCTGTCCCATATCCTCCAGCTATCCATTTCTCCATCTCTCCATTACAGTTACAGTGCACTGTTCTTGGCGCCGGGCTGTAATGCAAGATCAGGATATGCCTCCAGGCCATGCTCACCAAGATCAAGGCCTTCCACTTCCTCTTCTTCGCTTACCCGCAGTCCCATTGTTACCTTAACTAATGAGAAGATGACAACTGATGCAATTGCCGCTGCAGCTCCGTAAGCACCCACTCCCAGGAGCTGAATGCCGAACTGCTTTAATCCTGCCATTGCGCCAAAGATTCCTACTGCAAGGGTGCCCCATATTCCGCATACAAGATGGACAGACACTGCACCAACAGGGTCATCTACTCTCATTCTGTCTATTGCCATAACTGATATAACTACCAGTCCACCTGCTATCAAACCGATCCAGAATGAAGATCCGAGTCCCATCTGGTCTGCTCCGGCAGTAATTCCTACAAGACCTGCCAGGCATCCATTGAGTACCATCGAGAGATCAGGTTTTTTGGATATAGTCCATGTGGTCAACATTGCACCAACTATTCCAGCAGCCGCAGCTATACAGGTTGTAACCAGAGTCAGTGATACCAGTGCGGGATCAGCGCTTAATACCGAGCCTCCATTAAAGCCAAACCATCCCAGCCAGAGCAGAAACACGCCGATTGTTGCAAGCGGCATGCTGTGGCCAGGTATGGGTTTGATTTTTCCGTTTACATATTTGCCTTTTCTTGCTCCCAGCATGATGGCGCCTACAAGCGCTGCCCAGCCGCCTACTGAGTGAACAAGGGTTGAACCTGCAAAGTCATAGAATCCCATGCTGTCCAGCCAGCCGCCGCCCCATTTCCAGGACCCGAGGATGGGATATACAAGGCCTACATAAATAGCTGAAAATACCAGAAAGGAATTAAGTTTGATCCTTTCTGCAACTGCACCTCCAGCGCACCTTCGACAGTCGGGAAGGGCAGACCAAACCCGGCGAAGCCGAATATGCCGTTGAATGTGCCCGGATACATAAGGTTAAATCCAAACCATGCATAGGTGAGAAGTCCTATGGCCGGGATCAGCGTGTTTTTGAATAGAATGTTTACGGTGTTTTTAGACTGGGTCAGTCCTGCCTCAAGTGACGCAAATCCCAGGTGCATGATAAACACCAGGAAGGTTGCAACCATCATCCAGACATTGCTTATGGTCAATCCAAGGGATGGTCCAGCCGCGGGTGCAGCCTCCTCGGCAAATACCATTAAAGGTACTGAAAGTGTCAAAATTAAAGTTAACAAGCTCATAAATCGTTTCATTGTTCTATTCTCCTTTTTTTATATTTAGAAGCTTACTGCTGCGCTGACGCCGCCGTAAAAGAAATTGTTGTCACCGTCTGCATTTTTTACTGTATCTTCAGCATCATCACTTAAGGTAAATGAGTATGCAATCATCGGCGAGATCGAAATTCCTCCGTATACAGGAATGCTTGTGGAAGCTGAAATCTCACCGTTATGCAATGCACTGTAATCTCCAACGCTGTCGCTGTTGTAGCTTGCTGACGCCCCCAGGCTGACGGCAATATCATTATTAACAGGGATATCATGCCCTATGGAAGCAACAATAAATGTCCCGTCAAATTCGTCAAAGTCATAGTACAATGTCAGTGAGGGACTCAATAATGTATCGTAGCTGACTGCCAGGTAGATTTCCTGTGTATCAGCGGCACCATCGAGGCCATAATAGATATAACCGATATCGAGACCAACTTTATCAATGGCATGAGTATAGTTTAATGTGAGGTCCGTCTCAACCGCTTCCTTTGTATCAGTGTTATAATCTGACCACAGATTTGCTCCAAAGCCGCCATAGGTAATTCCGGCTGAGGGCTGTATGGCTACATCCTCATGCAGTTCGAATCCTCTCCACATATAACTGTTGTATATGCCGATTGATGCCTCACCCGAAGTTTCTGTTGTATTTGCATGCAGTACTGAAACAGACACAAGAACAAACATAAAAAATACTATTAAACCTGCTTTCATTTTCATTTTCTTTCTTATCTCCTTTTTTATTGGGTTCCTTATTTGATTAATGACTACTGATTACTAACTCCTGACTGCTGTTTAATGTCTTTCTCCACCTCCCTTAAGTCGATATTGTATTTCTTGATCTTATAACCGATCATGCGTTCTGTAATGCCGAGTTTTCTTGCAGCCCTTGCCTGGACACCGTCACATTCCATGAGGGCAAGTATTATTTCTTCCTTTTCCAGTGTATTGATTTTTTCCTTTAATGAACTCATGGAGGGGGTTGTTGCGAAAAGCGTGCCAGGATGTAACTTTTTGGATAATATGAATAGATTAATGTCTTGAATTACATTAATGTAGTTATTATTACAATAAAGATGTTTTACTACAAAATTGTGGTATGATTGTGAGAAGAATTCTGAAGTGAGTGATGATGACTAACGTTAGGTGAATAATTTTTTCTGGTCATCTCTCAGTGGAGAAAGATTTTCCTCTGGCAGGTGAAAAAAGGGTTTAAACAGTCTGTTCATAACAGCAGCCATCTGGCGAAATTTATAGGCATCATGATGTGCGTCCCCTTTCTGCTCTGACTCAAGCCAGCTCTGCCTGTCAGATATGCGCAATTCAAGGTCAAGGGTATGCTGGCCGGTTTTCTTTGGAAACCGGTGTCTCCTGTTGTAAGCCGGAAGACCGGGAATTAAAATTACATTGGTCTCTGCATTCCGGTGAATGGGGACGTAATAATTAATCTTGCACTGGAACTTATTATGGCCGAGAGAAGAGTAAGAGTTTTTTGAGGCATTTGCACTGAGCGCATTGAAAAACACGTTAGCATTAGATATCAGATCTCTCTCATCAGGCAATACTTTTTTACCCTCACTTTTTGACAGACTGATTATGAGATGCCGAACAGCTTCTTTCATATCGTCCGGGCTTTGAAACAGGGTCTGCGTAATTGAAGGAGATATGGTATTTTCCTGAAGTATGACCCCTCTTTTCTGGAGCGAATGAAACAGCATCAGGGTGTCATCCCTGTTCTTTAAAATAAATGTTATGGCAAGGACATCCCTGATATCATGCACCTCTCCCTCTACGCTTTTTCCAAGCTTGGTAAACATACTTTCAGGACTCTTAAGACGGGCCTTAATATCAATTATCTCTACATCAACCCCGTCCCCGCTATTAAACACCAGACATTGTTTATCTGAACTGAATCTGACATATTCCCTGAGTTTATGGAAAAAAGTGGAGACTTTTACAAACGCCCTCTGAGCAGGATCGCTGTCAGGAATATGCTCCGGCTTTTCCCATCTGTAATTGTAGAGATCATCCAGACTTTGCCCCTCAGTCGCAAGGAATAATCCGAGCTGGGCATAGTCATTAATGTCCTGACTGTCCTCCTCAATCGATTTGATCAGGTAGGAAGCCTTGAGAATGGAGCAGGCCATCGCCTGCCACTCAGGAGAAATCTCCATTTTGTTACCCTTATACCCGTAAAAAACACGGGGAAACTTCCTTGACGATGCAAGTAAAAAAATATGTCTCGGGTCTTCAAACATTACCGCCTTAAAGTCCCTCTCATTCAGCCGGACTCCCAGATTGCCTATTGATTCCAGGCATGATGCATAAAGACGGGAGGTGTCCGTTTCCAGTTCTTTAAGCAGGAGAAGCTGCTTCTCCAGAAAAGGGAACAGGTGTTTAAAGCAATACCGGTAAGCCTTGTCAATGTACCCAAGTGCCCGCTTCTTTTCACTTTCCACAAGATCCGTACCTTTATATGTATCGAAACCACGATTGCCCATCATTCTTGATGCCTGCTTTAAAGCGTCATTGTATATATTGGCTTTAAGCAGGAGGTAAGGTGACATCTCATCCCTGTCAAGAATGGAGCCGAAGATTTCATGATAGAGCTCATGTTTTTGGGATGTTACTTTAGATTTTGACAATTGTTAGCAATTACCTTTCTCTTATGAATACCTATTGCCAATAACATGCCAGTCTGGAATTTATTATTATTTAAGGTATTTAAATTGTATTTAATAACAATTGGATGAAATATGCTACATGATTGTCGTGCAATTTTGTATGTAGGGGCACGTTGCAACGTGCCCCTACGTCAGCATTATCTTCCGGGTTTGAATGTTTCCAGAAGGTCGCCGATCTTAACTCTTTTAAAATTCCTGATCTTGATTCCAACCTCCTGTCCAATTACCGCCTTGTTCACTATTTTATCTTCGATATGCATTGACTCTATGGTCCCTGTATAAATCGGGCCCATGGCAGATATAATTCTGTAATGCTGATGTAGTGCCAGAGAACCGCTTAGTATCTTGCATCCGACAATAATATCTTTGCGGCCGCTTTTAAAAAGCGCGATCACTTTGGCAGAGCCGATGATATTTTCTTCAATGTGATGAGGGACCATGTTTTCAGCAATGCTTTTTATATCTTCCGTAAGTTTATAGATCACATCATAGAAACGTATATCTATCCCTGATTCCTGAAGTTCATTTCGTACTCCGGGTTCCATGCCGACCTGGAATCCGATGATCAGCCTGCTTCCGGTATCGGCCATGAGAATATCAGACTTATGGATATTGCCAATTTCTCCATGGATGATCGATATATCAACTGCAGGCTGCTCAATCTTCAGGATACTTTGCGTAACGGCCTCAAGACTGCCTGCTGAGTCGCATTTAAGGACTACATCCAGTTTTGGTTTTGAGGGCAAGGGTGGCGATTTTTGCTGATTTTTCAGAAATTCCCTGCTTTTTGATATATGTCTGTGATGAGTTTCTTTATACCCGTGCGACATGTATGTTTTCCCCCTGGATAATCATGACAACATAATCTACATAAATGTTATCACACATATTACAACTTTCCTAATGCCAGAAATATTATCATCAGGTAGTAACTCGTAAAACATTACAGTCGGTTCTTCCTCTTTTTTGAGACAAGCAGAGCAGCAGCTACGCATATCATCATCAGAGCACTGCTTAACTGACGAACAGCATTTGAAATCCGCTTCATTGCCATAAGATATGTGTGAGAATATTGCCGGGTAATATCAAGCCCGTCCTGCCAGTTCTGAAACATGTCTGACAGACTGAGTCCATCCCTGTTACCGAGTTCAGATGCAAGATAAAGGTTCCAGCAACCTAATATGAATAAAAGGTTCCAGCAACCTAATATGAATAAAACAGGCGGAAGAATGTAAAGTATCAGGTATGTAACAGCTTTTATTCCCGTATCAAACTCCTCAGATCTATTGCTGTCACTGTTATGTTCCATATATGTATTTTATCTGAAGTAGTGACTGATTAATATGATCGAATTCGGGATGAAAAGAACTTATTACTTCTCTTATACAAATGGTCTAAGCAGAATAGTCCTTTCGATGCTGTTCTGATATACTTAACGTTTCTTGAGATAAAAACCGGTTTTTTGGATATTCGGGTAAGAAACTTATAATTTATGCAAGGGAGGGAAAATGACGGAAAATGAATCAACTAAAAATGTTGTGATAACAGACATTCGAATGCCTTTAGGCTCAATGATGTCATTCATATTGAAACTTGCAATAGCAGCAATTCCTGCTGCACTACTTTTGACATTAGCTGTCTATCTGTTTTCGCTTTATGTATTCAGCCAGTTTCACGGGTGAAAGAGAAGTAACAGGTGACGCGTAACGCGTGCCGGGTAACAACGAATTACGATGAACTGATAACGAATAACAATTATCGTCTAACAAGAAATGAAAGACCAGAAAACCGTAATAATAGAATCTGCCCTGGACATATCAGAGAAAACAGGAAGCAACTGCGTCTATCTCTTTCTGAATACTTCCCGGGTTTGCCGATGGTTTTTAAAATCAGGACTCCATACTAATGACCACATAATCATCGTAATTCCGGATACGTTAAACATAAAGGACGCGGAGCTAAAGAAAGCGGGAGTCAGTGCAATAAGAAGCTGGTCAGGTAACCAGACCAGGTTCTCACAGATCAAGTATGCCTTCTTTCATGGTGTGATGCAGGGACTGATAAAACCTGACAGCAGGGTTGTATGCGTACTGGGTCCATGGGGGAAGGGCCATCTCGACACTATCACTGTCCATGATCTGGCACTGTCATGGAGTGAGGAATTCCCCTTTGATCCGCGTCTGCTTATATCAAAGAAGGCGCTTAACGCGGTCATGGCTGTTGTGGATATTGCTCTTGATATCGGTGCATTGGGCAGGGAAGGGAAGTCCATAGGAACCACCTTTATCATTGGAGACACTGAAGAGGTGCTTACATTATCTCATCAGGCAGTATTTAATCCCTTTAAAGGTTATCCGAAAAAAGAGAGAATAATTACGCGCTCCGAAGTGGTAGAAAGCATTAAGGAGTTTGCCCACCTTGACGGGGCGATCATAATAACGGACAATGGCACAATTGAGGCTGCCGGAAGACATCTTGATGCTGCAGGTGTTGTTACCAGACAGCTCAGGGGGCTTGGGTCCAGGCACAGGGCTGCTGCAGGTATGACCCGGAAGACAGAGGCGGTTGCGGTAGTGGTTTCGGAGAGCACCGGCAGGGTAACTATATTTGATAACGGCCGTATCATATCTTCTTTGGAACCGGTGATAAGCAGAAGGATTGTCTAATGTTAACTAACTTTATACATGATTTCTCAGCATAAGCTCTGCAGGATGAGGATTAAGATAATACTGATTTTTTAAATACTGCTCATCATACTTGCGAACATAATGGTTAATTAATGTAATGGGGACGATGAGGGGAATGAGCCCTCCGTGGTAGTTTTCAATGACTTCCTGAAGCTCAGCTTTTTCATCTTTTGTAAGATTCTTTTTGAAATAACCGGCAAGGTGCATAAGGACATTTGTGTTCTTTTTTGTCGTTGCCTGCAGTTTGATGGCCTCCATGAAAGTGGTTATGTATTCATGAAAGAAATTCTTGTCCGCTTTTTTTCCTGCACCGGCTACCATTTTACCGAGAACCGAATAGTGTTTTTGACTGTGAGCCATCAGAAGAAGTTTGTGTGCTGTATGAAATGCTATCAGGCCTTTTAATCCCGTTTTTTCCTGAAGCATGTTTTTCCAGTGTCTGAATACAAACACTCTTTCTATAAAATTCTCTCTGATCAGAGGGTCATGAAGTCTGCCGTCATCTTCGACAGGTATAAGAGGGAAATTATCAATAAATGCAGCGGCAAAAATTCCCATCCCCTTCTTTCCCGGGACTCCTGAAGCTGAGTAGACTTTAACACCACTGTATCCTGAACTGGGAGATTTGCTCTTGAAAATGAATCCGCAGAGGTCTTCCTTTGCCAGGGTCTTTACCTTGGTCCGGATCCAGCTCTTCATCTTCTCCGTATGATCGATCCCTGTTTTTCTCGTCATCAAACGGGGTGAATCCGGTTCGCCGACGAGGCGCATCGCCTCCCTTGGTACAGGCAGACCGCATTCAACCTCGGGGCAGACCGGGTACCATGTAACGTATGTACCGAGTGTGCCGGTTAGAAAACGGTCATGCTGGTGTCCGCCGTCATAACGGACATTTTCACCGAGGAGACAGGTACTAATTCCCAGTTTTATCTTATTCTTCACAGAGTCACCCATCTGGTCTTTCCGATGCTTCTTTTAGTTCATTGAGCATCTTTATGGAAAGTTCATGAAGTTTTTTTTGGGGCAGCTGGAACAGGAGCTTTTTAATACTGCCGGCAGTAAAAATTTCCCTGCTCAAGACCCGGACACTGTTTTCTGATTCACTGAAGATAAACTCATGACGTGCTTTTACTCCATACTTTTCCCCTGACCATATGATACGCTTCCCCGGGACCACTTCTTCTACAATGGGCTCAACATGAACCGGTAATGCAAATGGACGAATGCAGAATTTGAAACGCTTCCCTTCTGTCAGCCTGTCCTGTTCCGAAGAGCTCTCTCCAAGGACAGAACTCCAGTTTCTCCAGCATGTGAGATCAGTGAATATATCCCATACCCGTTCAATATCAGCATTAATGGTGACAGAGTGTTCTATTTCCATTCAGAATCCGGTCACTCCCGGGCCTCCTGTTTCTTCCTTGAACGCGATTTTGACTGCATCGTTAAAAGAGGTCTTCTCGATTGGGACAAATTCATCGATACGGTTGTCCATGCAGATCACCTCATTTTTCATTCCCTCAATCAGGGGATGGGCAATACCAGAAGGGATGGGCGTTACAAGATCGACCCAGTATGCTGAAAGGGAAGGCGTAATAAAGGGCAGGTCAATTATGATTCTCTTTGCCAGTCCTCTTGCTTCAGCATACTGTTCCATCATTGATTTATAGGTCATAATGTCGGGACCGCCAATATCAAAGGTTTGACCTGCTGTTTCAGGATTCTTCAGGCATCCCGCAAGATAGTTTACAACATCCTGCACGGCAATAGGCTGTATTCTGGTCCTGATCCACTTTGGACAGGTCATGACCGGAAGCCGCTCCACAAGATACCGGAGCATTTCATACGATGCACCTCCTGCTCCGACAATAACAGCAGCCCGAAGGATTGTTGCTGATGCCTTTCCGGAGGAGAGTATGTTTCCTACTTCTGCACGGCTCTGCAGATGTTCAGACAGGCCTTCCCCTTTTTCTCCGAGCCCGCCGAGGTAAATAACTCTTTTCAGACCTGTCTTATCAGCAGCGGAAACAAAGTTGTTCGCAGCCTGTTTGTCTTTTTCTGCAAACTCAGTATTTTTCAGGAGACTCTTGCCTCCCATTGAGTGGACCAGATAAATTGCCGAATGGATTCCTTTGAGGGCATCTTCCAGGCTTTCCTTCTTTGTTATGTCACCCTGGACAATCTCAGCATCAGCGCCCTCAGGGACTATCCCTTCTGCCTTTGAGGGTGTTCGGGCCAGGATACGCATTTTTATATTCTGCCCTGCAATTTCCTTAACGAGCCGTTTTCCGATGAACCCGGTTGCTCCGAGTATCAGTACTCTATCGTCTGATGTCAGTTCAAGGTTATCCATCTCACTCCTTTTCTTTATTCCATAATGTTACACTTTGAAAATTACCGGCATGTATGACTTTGTGAAATACAACCAGAATGAGGGCAGTGGTGGATGCATGCATGAATGCTGTCAGCTCTGGATGTTTTTTTGTGAAAATTCCGGAAAGCTCATCTCTTCTTCTGCCTTTCCTCAAAGCCCCAGCAGTTCCTATTATGGTGACCGCCTCTGATCCCATATAGCCTTTTGCCGTGTTTTTGCGACTGTCAATGAGAAGTGAAACACTGGTGTTTTTGAGCATATTTTTGTATTTGGTGGTTTTTTTCGGCGTTGTAAAAAGAAGCCCTTTCGCGTCAGGAGTCAGGGCAAAGGCCACAAGGGATGTGTAGGGCTGTCCATCTGTCACCGTTGCCAGAACAGCATGGCGCTGGTATTTATTCAGCTTGATCAGCCTCTCCATCACATTAACGCTGCCCTGTGTTTTGTTAAATGGGACTTTAGTCATTACATTAACTTTCCATGATTCAGTTCATTCTGAATATAACATATGTTAAATACGTTGCAAAGGAAACCCATCCAAAGTAAGGCATGAGAAGTACTGCTGCAAGCCTTGAGTAATGCCAGGACCAGAGTATGATGATTAACACGGTAATTGCTATAAGTCCTGCATCTATGACGGCCAGGCCGAGCAGATGTTTTGTAAAAAACAGATAGCTCAAGCTGCATTTACAATTCCGTTTACGATGTAGAGCCCTAAGATGGGCCAGAATCCGGATTTGCCTTTTGCATGTTTCATAAACATGATCAGAGATACGGCAGCAAGAATATATATGACAGTCCACATGGTCCCGATGACACTTCCCGGGGGAGTATATGAGGGTTTGGCAATTGCCTGGTACCACGGATCTATTCCCTGGGCAGTGAAGGCCCTTCCTGCCAGAGCAACAGATATATAAAAAACTGGTGACAGAAAATATATCACGTATCTATTCATTGTCCAGGGCCATAATGTTTCATATACTTTTTCACATCAAACTTGATTTTGCAGCTTTTATCGCTTATGTTCGGGTTAACACGGTTATATTAAATGAAAGTGACGATTGACGATCAAGGAATGACGAATCAAGAATTTTTCACTTCGTAAATCGTTATTCGTAAACCTGCCTGCCGGCCGGCAGGTCGCTATTCGTCTCTCTCTTTTACGCTGTTCTCCTTAATATACTTTTCCACATCAAACTTGCCTTTGCATCCATTGTAACTCATGTAGCGCACCTTTCCAAATACCCGTCTCTCGCCCCAGGCCCTGTCATGAACTCCGCCGATGCTCCAGGCGATTCCCGTATACCCATTCGGGTCTCTTCCGTCAAGCTCATATTTGTCATTAAGGTATATGGCGATTTCCATTGCATGATCCGGTGATTTGGTCCACTCCAGAATCTTCTTTGCCCAGTACATCCTCATATATCCGTGCATCTTGCCCTGTATGATCATTTCCAGCTGGGCAGCGTTCCATAGCTCATCATGTGTTCCCGCCTGTTCAAATTGCTTAAGTGTATATACATATTCGCGGGGTTTCTTTTTGTACTTACCAAGAGAGTCTCTGGCCCATGAAGGAAATCCATCAAATGAATCATAATTTTTATTATAGAAACAGAAATTGTCTGATAATTCACGCCGAACAATAAGCTCTTCCAGAAATGCGTTCTTGTCCTGCTTTGGTGCATGACTTGACTGTACCGCAAGCGCCACCCGCTGTGCCGAGATATGCCCGAAATGCAGATAGGGCGAAAGATGTGACTGACCGTCAGCAGTGGGATCATTGCGCTGAGTATCATATAAAGGCAATTTCTTTTCCACGAAATTCTTCAGTACTTTTTTTGCTGCTTTTTCTCCGGGCTTAAGCCAGTCTACTTCCTTAACATCATTATTAATCCTTAGGGATGAATTTATATCTTCCCATTTAATGCGGATCTGTTTTCCTTTATATAAAAAAGGATGTTTTTTTAAAGAAGGCAATTTTTCGAGAAATTCAGGCAGCAGCCTGTTAATCTTCGGGCGGATAGTGTAAGCAGCATATTCCTGTTTGGGTGAAGCAATCCAGCAGGGGACGATATTGTGGGCGTCTACTTCATGGAATGGGACATGAATGTTCTTTGCCACACTTTTCTTCCACTTTCTCTTGATCCTCAGCGGGTCAAAATCAGTGATAAGGCAGACAGCCTGCAGCTGTTTTACAAGCCGGGGAATTTGTTCTTCCGGATTCCCTGTTGCAAGGACAAAAGGGATATTTTTTTTGTGAAGGGATGTCTCCAGCTCCTGCAGGCCCTTTAACATGAAGCCATACTGTCTGATTGTTGCTTCCAGGAAATGAGGAACAAGACAGAATACCACTGCAAGCGGGGATTTTAGCTTCAAGGCAAGGCTCTGTGCATAAAGCAGGGCCCAGTTGTCGAGCATGCGCTGGTCCCTGCTCATCCAGTATACGACAGGTCCGGCGCTATCCCTGCCCGGCTTTAATACTCTGACTCGCAGTTCATTCATTTGCTTTAGATAAGACCTTAGGCAAGAGGAAACAGGTGACAGGATGCATGAGCTATATCCCCCTGACTATGACCTCTTTCACGTTCTTATAAAATGCAATCGTTGTATAATAACAAAATATCACACATTGCAGTTTTTTCATAATATAATGATAAAAAGTCTGTTGAGGATCTTAAATGAAGAATAAAGAAGAGGTTCTGTCACAGGTAACCGGTCTTTTTTCGGATCAGAAATTTGCTGTCCTTTCAACGAACCAGAAAGGCCAGCCATACAGCAATCTGGTTGCCTTTGCCTCTGCTGGCGATTTAAAGACTCTTTATTTTGCGACCACCCGGGCGACCCGGAAGTTTGCAAATATTTCTTCTGATTTCCGCGTTTCCCTTCTCATTGACAGCCGCTCAAACAGTTCGGCTGATTTTGCTGATGCTGTTGCTGTAACAGCAGTGGGCAAAACAGAAGAAGTCAGCAAGGATGAGAGAGACCTTATTCTTGAAAAATATCTTGCAAAGCACCCTGAGTTGAAGGAGTTTGTATTATCTCCCACATGCGCGATGATGCAAGTTACGGTTGATACGTATTACATCGTGAACCGTTTTCAGAATGTTCAGGAACTCCATATGAAGATATGAAATATGTCCTCCCCCTGGATCAGGTCAGTAAAAAGGACCTTCACTCTGTTGGTGGTAAGGGGGTTGCTCTTGCGGTCATGGCCCGCCATGGGCTGAGACTCCCGGACACACTGTGCATTCATTCAGATGCCTATGTTCAATACATTACCTCAACAGGACTGAAAAACAGAATTGCGATAGAGCTGGGGCGGAAAGACTTTCGTGACATGAGATGGGAAGAGATATGGGACACTTCTCTGAGAATCCGCAATATGTTTCTCAGCACTCCTGTCCCCGAAATAATGCAGGATGCCATTATTCAGCCCCTTGTTGCACAATTTCATGACAGGCCTGTTGTTGTGAGATCCTCTGCTCCGGAGGAAGATTCAGCCAGGTTTTCTTTTGCCGGATTGCACGAATCTTATGTAAATATATCAGGCCCAGTATCCATGTTAGAGCATATAAAGCTTGTATGGGCTTCCCTCTGGTCTGATGCTGCTATACTTTACCGGCGTGAACTAAACCTTGATGTAGAAACCAGTACTATGGCGGTCCTCGTACTTGAAATGATTACAGGAGAGAAGTCCGGAGTTGCCTTCAGCGTGTCTCCGGATAATAGCACACAGACAATCATTGAATCTGTTTACGGGCTGAACCAGGGCATGGTTGACGGGACCGTGGAACCTGACCGGTGGATGCTGGACAGAGTCTCAGGAGACGTCATTTCTCACACAGAACCGGAAAGAGAGAAAGCTGTTTTTGCGGCTCCAGAAGGGACTTCCCTGCAACCATTGCCTGAGCAGATGACTGCTTCTCCTCCTCTCGATAACACGGAGATACAGGAGGTGTTTCATTTAGTCAAAGAAACAGAAACTATCTTCGGGTCTCCCCAGGATGTCGAGTGGACATGGATGCAGGG
>CALZJD010000051.1 GCA_945787795.1 Thermodesulfovibrionia bacterium
GATAACGGCTGACTTTTATACGCACTTGACTAAAGAAAAGAAACAAAGGGCAGTCGATAAATTATGATAATTTTTTTTACAACCGCACAAAACCCGCACCGAAGCTTGTAAGTATTTAATTTATATAACAGCCACATACTACTCGTAATGATCAGGTCAGCGGTTCGATTCCGCTCGGTGGCTCCATTTTATTTCAATACATTTCCGAACATGTTCATCTTGATGAATATGAGGGTTCAGAAAAATAACAATGCGGTGTGTAAAAGGGAGGCATAATCTGGCACTAACCAGATTATGTCTGGAATGTGCGGCAATTCTGCTGTATAATCTTTTCATATAAGAAGTATGAAGAAGTATTAGCTAGCATAATTCAGTTTAGACATGACGTTTCACCAATTAACTAACAAATAACATTTAACAAAAGGAGGAATCATGACTATCGCATTACCAAATTTACCCTTTGAAAAGAATGCGTTGGACCCGCACATCAGTGAACGGACGATCGAGTTTCATTATGGAAAACATCATAATGCCTATGTCGTAAATCTCAATAAGTTCATTGAAGATACGGACCTGGCTGGACAGGACCTGGAGACCATTATCACTAAAACTGCTAATGATGCTTCTAAGGCATCGATTTTCAATAATGCCGCCCAGGTCTGGAACCATTCGTTTTACTGGAACTGCATAAAACCCGGCGGCGGCGGAGCTCCTTCAGGTGCCGTTGCAAAGAAGATCGATTCAGATTTTGGAAGCTATGAAAAGTTTAATGAAGAGCTTAAGAATGCCGGGGTAACACAATTCGGCAGCGGCTGGGCATGGCTGGTCATGAAGGATGGCCGTCTGGAGATCATGAAAACGTTAAATGCAGATACGCCGCTTGCCCACGGTTTAAAGCCGCTTTTGACCGTGGATGTATGGGAGCATGCCTATTACCTTGACTATCAGAACAGGAGGCCCGATTACCTTGCCACGTTTATAGAACATCTGATCAACTGGGATTTTGTGAACTCCCAGATGGCGTAAACTGGCAATTCAAACGCGGACTTTGGGAACGTTGTTGAGTCTATGAACTTACTTTTCATTGAGAAGATATATCAGTTAGATGAATCAACAGCGTCCTCAAAGTCTTAAGTGAATAAGGTCTGTCACTCATGAATAAATGCATCACTCTGTTGCTGGGTATAACCGTTCTTATTGGCTGTGCTCATGTTGTGTCTGAAGAATCAAGAAATGCAACTGACACATCAGTAAATCTGCCGCTTCTGTTTAAAAATCCATTAGATTACAAAGGGGCTTTTGTCATTCTCGGAGGGAATGTTGTTCGCGCAGTCAATGAGCAGGAAGGCACATATGTGGAGGTGGTGGAGAAACCGCTGGATGAGCGGGGCAGACCAAAGAATACAGACCTCTCTCTCGGCAGATTCCTTATATTTTATGAAGGGTATCTTGAGACAACTGTTTTTTCAAAATCAAAGAATGTGACCGTAGCCGGAGAGATCATGGGCACAAGGATAGATCAACTCGGGGAAATGGATTATCCCTATCTCCTCATTAAAAGCAAAGAGATTCACGCATTGAAGCCCGGCGAACGATTTCCCATTTAATACACCCATCTGTTATTTCAACATACTTCGTAATTTTCGCTCTTATACGATATTTATTAGCGCAAAAAAATTTACAATTCAGAGACTCAGAGAATATGCGATTGTTCGCTATTCTCTTATCTAAGGCAGTCAAAATGTCAATATAGCTGCCATTTTGGCATGATCTGACATGGTTAGTATTAAAATAAACCTTTGTTTTAATATAGTTATAAATTGGCACATCAATTGCGTTCTTACTCATTACAATGTATCATTCGAAGGGAATAATCTATTAACACCATGATTATTGGATGTGTCCGTATGCAGCATGTTTATTCTCTCCAAAGTAATCCTCCACAAGAATAAATGTGTATGGTAATAATCCCTCTTGGCAATAACATGCTGCATATCGCTGTCCAAATGAAAAGGGTAACTGACATGAGATGGTTATGGTTATTATTTTATGTTGATATTTACCCTGATGAAGCGGGAGATTTCCGTCTCACAGGTTTTCTGTTACATTTAAATCATGTTTATAAAGCAATTTCATTACTTTCTTTTGCCTATTACACATATAGATGGCTAAAGTTGTGCACCTTTGAAGCCGAACAACATACTATATAAAAGCAAGTTATTGAATAATATGTTTTTTTCGATTGTTGCCATACGGGGCAGCATATGTTGCTGGCGGGAAATGAACAGATTAATGATGTCGATAAATAATATTTAAGAAAATTTATGTTAAACGTGAAAAGACAATTATTGAAGAGATTCCTCTATTTTATTGTATTTATCCTCGTTACGGGGTGTGTGACAGCACTTCCCATGAAACATGTGTACAAATCCCAAGAGATTTTTCCTGTACCGTTTAATGAAATATGGGAGGTAAGCAATAATTTTCTCGAAGAGAATGTTGCTGCTATTGATACTGCTGATAAAAAGTCCGGATTCTTAAAAACAAAAGAGTTCGATGTACCTCAAAGCGGCTTCCAGTATCAATCAGAATATGCCGATTGTGGAAATCTGGGTGGTCTCTATACGTACCATAAAATCGTCGGGTATTATGAAATCTTTATTTCTGAAACAGAAGAAAACAGTACCGCAGTAAGAATTATTCCCCATTACCATGGATCACTATGGCTAGGAAAAAGCTTTAAGGGATGGATTCCCTGTCAATCCAAAGGATATGTTGAACAGTTACTCATGGATGATGTAAGGGCAAAAGTTCAAGCATCCCGTATAAAAAAAGCCCTGGGCCGTCAACTGAACGATGGTGTGGTTAAAAAATCTGATAAAGAATCAACAACGGATAATCTGAAAATACAGGATATTGATAAAAAAGGAGCCGGTAAACCGGAGATACCAATGATTCCGGAAACAGAATTTGAAGATTTAATGATTAAATATGAGAATGCGATACAGGAGAGTGAGAATCTCAGGAATGAGATCACAAGATTAAAGAGAAATAATATCTTCGAGAACAATAAAAAATACTCAGGTGAAACAGGCTTGTCAATAACAGAGTCTCCACCTGAACTGCCAATCATAGCAGATGATGATGTAACGCCAAAATTACCTCTTAAGAAAACAGATAAAGAAGATGCTCCTGCTGCTGAACCATTGAGGCGAGGAAATAATGATAACTCTCAGTTTTATACGATCCAGACGGGGAGCTTTCTCGAGCTTAATCGTGCTCAGGAGCAGTTTAATTTAATCACTGAACTGTTACAGCCAAAAGAGTATGATAATCTCAGAATAGAGAAAATCAGCAGTTATTATACGGTGAGACTTGGGAAATACGACGATTACGCGTCTGCGGAAGATCTGCTCAAGAAACTTATCCGTGAAATTAAATCAGCCATTGTGTTAAAAGCGTATATTAAAGAAAGCCGAATTATGAAACGGCAGAGCACGCAATTTCAATAGAGGTCATGTACCTTTATATCAGGATACCTGAAATAAAATCAACTGTTTTCCTTCTCTCTGTTTCAAAGTATGGTACATGTGAACTGGCAGGCTAATATGCAGTATTCGGCCCTGAATCACGGATATTCTGAGATACTATTACGCGGTTAAATTCTTTATCATCATATATTTCGTATGACATTGCTTTTATCAGGGCTACCCGCATAATGCTCCAGTATTCATGGGCCTTTGATGACTGGGCAGACGGAAGTTCCACAGTATAGGTAGGGATTTTTTTCTCGTTCCCGGCATAGTTACCCAATGAGCCGGGGTAGAACCTGAAGTCGGTAAATTTCAGAAACTGATTGGTATTTTTTTGTATCCTGAACCCAACACGTTTCGCCCTTCGTTCCACTCGCAGGAGGTTGTAATTCTTCCGGTCTCCCGGTCCATCAAAATCGAGGAATCCCAGCGGCGCATGGAATGAAAGGATTTTATCCGGACTGTACTTATCGATGAGGAATTCCTGCATTTTAGTCTCAACTTCAGAACCGGAACTCTTGCCCGGATATCTGCGGGGGTCCTTTTTCTTGGCCCACAGTTTATGCGCTTTTCTTTTCCAGTCCTTTGTCGGCAGGTTTCTATTTATGTCTACCCCGTTCACATTCACCCTGGTATTCATGAAAAAACCGTCAGGGTTTATAATCGGGGCCACAACCAGTTTAAATTTTCTTGCTGCCTGTGGATTATCAAAGATAATGTCCCTCACCAGGTGAAAGCATTGATAAATTCCAGTAGGTTCATCACCATGGACTCCGCAGAGTACGAGATTAACAGGGACGTTCGCATCATTATCTTCAAACCCGAATTCCTGGTATAAAAGAGGATTTCCTGTTACAGAATAATCATATGTCTCCCATCTCTCCGGATTGCATATAATTCTGTCCCATTCAAATTCCCGGAATTTGGCATTCACTTCAGAACAGAACTCTTCTTTGGTCTTTATAGCTGATTCTTCAGACATTGCCATTCCCACCCATGTACTCAATAACAGCATAGTACAAAACAGACATGAGAAAAGCGTGATCCGAATGTTTCTATAGTCTTTTATCACTCATCTATCTCCTGGAAATCCTCATTTTATATAAGCACATCCAATATTTTATCAGTGGTTATTTTATTACCCCTGCATTCAGGTTATTCTTATATGCCATGGTTCAAATCTTACTCCATAGCGGTTATCGCGTTCATATCGGAGCTTTAGATAACCCAGATCGCAGAGAATGTGATATGCATCAGTTGTCGTAAACCTGTCTGTGAAGTTCAACGCGCCAAAGCCTGCCTGGCCAACATCAAAATCACCATTTGCGTGAAAAGAGTACCCTGGAGGAGCAAGTGATCGTGAGGCAAGAGAAAGATTGCCCTCATTCTTATATGCCTTGTTTAAGAAAAGCAGAAACTGTTTCATGATACCGCGCACACCGGAAGTAAGCGTAACTGTCTTACCAACCTGCTGTTTGATTTTATTATACGTTTCATAGGAGCGGCCCCTGTAAAGATAGTTGCCCTGCCTGGAAAGATACATGACTTCCCCCTTTTTAATTCTGTCACTGAGCCTGAGCAGTGTTTTTTCCCCGAGGAACCCGTATTGCGTTGCATCCCTATAAAAAAGTTCCTCCATAAAATCAAGTTCTTTCCTGGTAAATTTTCCAACTTCCGGATAATATCTGGTTAATTTTATTGCATCATCAAAACCCAGTATATGGAAATTGCCGTGTCCTACCAGTTCCTGAAGCCGGATCAGCCGCTTGACTGTTGATTTAAACGTATGATATACATTTTTTTCTATAATAATATCATCTCTGTGAGTAGTGTCAAAATGCTTCATTTTATAGAGATAGTCCCTGATATGATCATCAATAGGGTCTGTTTTCGATGCTGTGAATACGGTAATTTTTTTTGCTAATGCTTCAGAAGTCACGCCGCTGCCCAATACTCCCATAACAAGGATTTTGAGGAAATCCCTGCGCTTGACATATTTATCATTTAAGTGAGCGCTAGACAGCAGTTTTAGTATCATAACTCTTTATCGGTCATTTTTCAAAACCCCTTGAGGAAATCTTTCGTACCAGTATAATCAGCACCCATACACATAAGGGTAATATCAAGGAAAATTTTCTTAACTAATTTTTTTGATAAGCCTGTCCAGATCATGCAGAGAAATGCCTTTTACCCCAAGGGGTCTTATCTCCTTATCATGACAGTCCGAGCCCCCTGTAGCTATCAGGTTATATCTGCTGCACCATTGAAGCATGGCTTTTTCATACTCATCTGTATGACCGGGATAATAAACTTCCAGACCGTCAATGCCTATAATATTGGGATCAAGAAATTCAGGCATAATCTTCTCAACGATTTCAACCGGAGGGAGCACCTCTTTATAATGGCTGTCCTCCGGAAAAGAACCGGCAGCAGGATGGGCAAGCACTTTTACAATATGATACTTTTTAAATAACGGGGTTAATTTTCCCATATCTATTCCAGAGGGAATATAAGCCGGACTACTATTGCCGATCAGCATATCAATCTGTTTTTTATCTTCTATTCCATGATTCTGTGACAGGGCAATGAAAAAATGACGTCGTGTTACGTTGTCAGCCAATGATGTAATTTCATCAACAGTCAGGTCTTTTTTTAACAATGGGGTCCTGCCCTGTGGTCCAAATTGCCTGTTTATGGCATCAATCCTGTCTGTAACGAGAGCAATGCCCCTGCCTTGAGATAGAATTTGTGTTATATCATTTTTGAATTCTGAATGGCCAAGTAATGTGTCTGAAAAATACAGGAGCAGATGCAATGATCCGGTAAAGTAGGAACGGGTAAATCGCAAAGACACTTCCACCCCGGTAACAACCTGTATGCCTTTTTTCCGTCCTGCTTCTACAAACTCAGCAAGACCTGCTATGCTGTCATGATCAGTTAAGCCTATTGTTTTTATGCCCAGTTCCTGCGCCCGGGAAACAAGTTCAGCCGGAGTATATTCACCATCCGATGCAGTACTGTGGTTATGAAGATCAGCTACAATCTCTGTTGATGTCATTAAAATACCCTTTCGATTTTAAATATTGTTAAGAATTTCAATAAAATAATATCTGCCTTCTTTTCGACATTTTTATAAATTGGATTAGAGAAAATTATAACTAACAGTTTTATCATACTATAGATAGTTAACTTCCAATAAACCTTTTATATAATACAGGATTATCCATGCCCATGATTCAGTATGATTGTTTATAAATTAGCCCCTGAAAGCAGACAACGTTTAATATCAGTCATTCTCGCGGTTTTTTGAGCGGGAATCCATAATGTGGCAGGGCTGCATTCCGGCCCAAAAACTACTGGAATGAGAACGACTTACAAATATGGATCTTTTAAATAAGTATGAAACAGTGCGTTTTCTGATGTGATGTTCGTGGCAAGCCACGGGGTAATAAAACCACAGATAAAATAAATTATCGCTTCATTGATTTTTAATCATAAAATGTGTAAGTTCTTATAAATGATTAAATATATTTTACTGGCAACCGGCGGGGCCATCGGTACAATTCTGAGATACTCCCTGTCAGGCCTCACCTATCGAATGTTCAATAGTGTGTTTCCGTGGGGAACGATTATTGTTAATCTTTCAGGTTCTTTCGCCATAGGTCTGTTATGGGGCTATTTTGAAATTCAGAACATTTCATCAAACATGCGAAACTTTATTTTCATAGGCATGCTCGGCGGGTTCACTACATTTTCTACATACGCCCTGGAGAGCCTGAACCTTTTCAGGGACGGTGAGATAAAGATGGCAATGACAAACCTGCTCATCAGCAACATATGCGGACTGCTTCTGGTTTTTGCCGGATTTATGCTTTCAAAATTTATTATTAACCTTATCAAATAGGACATATATCATGAAACTGCCCGATAATGGTGAACTGTTACGAATATGTATAGGTGAAACAGACAAATTCAAAGGCAAACCGCTTTATGAAGCAATCGTGATGAAAGCAAGGGAACTGAACCTGGCAGGAGCTACAGTTTTCAGGGGGATCATGGGATATGGAGCTACTTCCAGAATTCACTCCATTAAGCTGCTGCGACTTTCAGAGGACATGCCGGTAATGATAGAAATCGTGGATACGGTAGACAGTATCAATAAGCTCCTTCCTTTTTTAGATGAGTCCGTAAAGGAAGGGCTGATCACGATGGAGAAAGTAAGGATCATTAAATACAGACATGGTAAGGACACTTGATTCGTGCCTGTCCATAAACAGACTACGGGAATGACAGTTCAATGATTGAGATTATGGACAGACTCTGGGCAGGCACTACTCAAACACGGATTTTTCACTTTCATAGGTCTCCATAATTTCCTTCTTCAGCTGGACAGCTCTTTCACGTTCAATCTTTAGGAAAACTGCTGAAGACAATGTATGGAGTTCTATGGATTCGTCAGGCTCCCTGTATCCTATTCCGAGTGATTTGCAAAAGTAGTTGGCAAGGTTCACACATGCAATCCCTTTTGCAGTTACCGTATCATCAATATTTCCCAATGCAGTGTTATTCAGGTGGTGCATCCCGATGATCTGGGCAAGAATTGACGGAAATCCCCATTTTCCGGCAAGAGCAGCTCCGATCTCAGCATGGTTGTAGCCATAGACCTCTTCCTCTGCATCTATTGAGTCGGTACGATCATTGTAGGTTTTCATCATCACCTCAGAAAATGCTTCAGGAGTCTCATTATTCATAAAAACTTTTCCAAGATCATGCATAAGTCCACCGATAAAAGCCATGTCTGCTACTGCCCTGCCATGACCTGCTGACAATAACCCGGACGCAAAAGCCGCGCCTACTGAATGCTCCCACATTTTCTTTTCTGTTATTCCAAACTTGTTATAAAGAGATTTTGTGGAAATGGAAAGGACCAGACTTTTGATAGTCTTAACTCCAAGCACCATCAATGCCTGCTGCAGGCTCGTAATTTCCTGGGGCAATCCGTATAAAGCGCTATTAGATATCTTCAGGACCTTGACTGCAAGGGCCTGGTCAGTCTCAATTATATGCTCCAGGTCATTGATTGAAAAACTCTCGTCACCGAGTGCCTCCAGGATTTTTCTGGCAACAGACGGAAGTACATTGATGTCCCCTGCTTTCTTAATTAACTCATCTTTTGAAACAATTGTGTCCATGTATGTCTCCACTATGTAAATACGTTTATTATTGACAGTATGACCTACCTGATTACTTATCGTGAATATGTACCAAAAACTTTACCTCATTATTTAGTGATCTTTTCATGCATTGACATTACATTCCGGCTTATATTATTATTTTTACAGTTTAGTCACCTTTAATCTGGTCCGGAGAGGCCTGAAAGGACAATCAGTGTGCGCATTACACTAATCAGATCATTCCGTCTAACCAGCGAATTTAAATCAATTTCATTAGTATCCATATGTATGCCCATCATTTGGGAAGGATCGTTTTATGCCTAAAATACTGCTCGACAGCAAGGAAGTTAAAAGGGCCCTCATCAGAGTAGCCCACGAAATAATTGAAAGAAACAAGGGGATAGACAATATCTGTCTTGTCGGAATACAGCAGGGGGGAGTTCTCCTGGCCAGAAGGATCGCTTCCATCGTTGAATCGATTGAGGACAAAAGCGTAGATGTGGGGATTCTGGACATTTCATTTTACAGAGATGACATTAACCAGACATTAAAACAGCCTGTAGTAAAGCAGACGGACATTCCCTGCTCAATAAATGACAAAACAGTCGTGCTTGTCGATGATGTCCTGTTTACAGGGAGAAGTATAAGAGCGGCCATGGATGCACTAATTGATTTTGGCAGACCGGCACAGATACAGCTTGCCGTGCTGATAGACAGGGGCCACAGGCAGCTGCCCATACGGCCTGACTATGTCGGCAAAAATATACCGACCTCTTTTAATGAAAGAATAGAGGTTGAGTTTGAGGAAGAAAATAAACAGGACAGGGTAACCTTAATCACAAGAAAGAAAAAGAAGACAGATTAACATTTCATCTTTTTGAGTATGAATCATGTTTGAATCAAAAGACCTGCTGGGAATCAAAGACCTTTCTCCGGAACAGATAAGCTATATTCTTGATACAGCCTCTAACTTCAGGGACGTTTTAAAAAGAGACATAAAGAAGGTCCCTCCATTAAGAGGGAAGACCGTTGTCAGCCTCTTTTTTGAGCCCTCAACCAGGACCAAGACCTCTTTTGCCCTGGCAGCCAAAAGGCTGAGTGCTGATTTTGTTAATTTTTCGGTCTCCACCAGCAGTGTAGTAAAGGGTGAAAGCATCAGAGACACTGCCCTGACAATCCAGTCACTCGGGGCTGACTTTGTTCTCATCAGGCATGCTTCATCAGGTGTCCCTCATTTTCTGAGTAAAATTGTGGACATGTCTGTTATCAATGCCGGAGACGGAGCAAATGAACATCCCACCCAGGCACTGCTTGATCTGCTGACCATACAGTCCCACAAAAAATCTTTTAATGGACTTACGGTCGCCATAATAGGAGATATTGCTCACAGCAGGGTTGCAAAATCAAATATTTATGCGTTAACAAAACTCGGAGCTAATGTCAGGGTAATCTGTCCCCCTACCCTTATGCCGGCTGACGTCAGCAGACTTGGTATTGAAGTGTTTCACTCGATTGATGAAGGTTTAAAAAAAGCAGATGTCATCATGACCCTCAGACTCCAGCTTGAACGTCAGACCAAAGGATACCTGCCCTCTTTAAGGGAGTATTTTAAACTCTATGGCCTGAACCATGAAAGAGTAAAACTGGCCAAAAAGGACGCTATCGTCATGCATCCGGGTCCCATGAACAGGGGCGTTGAAATAGCCTCATCAGTGGCTGATGGTCCCCAGTCAGTTATTCTCGAACAGGTAACGAATGGAATAGCGGTCAGGATGGCTGTTTTATATCTGCTTGCAGGAGTTAAGAAATGACAATACTGATCAAAAATGGCCGCCTGATAGACCCGTCTCAGAATATTGATGAGAAGAAAGACATTTTAATAAAGGGAAGCAAAATACAGGACATCTATCCTGCAGGCAAGGCGCCTAAGGCAAAGAAAACGATCGATGCTTCCGGATGTATTGTCATTCCGGGGCTGGTCGATATGCACGCCCATCTCAGGGAACCCGGTTTTGAATACAAGGAAACCATTTATACCGGAACAAGGTCTGCGGTAAAAGGGGGAACTACGACCGTATGCTGTATGCCCAACACAAACCCCATAAATGACTCTGTATCAATCACGCAGTTTATTCTTGATAAAACTGCCAAAGAGGGAGCATGTACTGTCCATCCTATCGGGTCAATCACCACCGGACAGAAGAGCGAGGAACTTACAGAACTTGAAGCTCTGTTAAAGGCAGGATGCATTGCATTTTCCGATGACGGCATGCCTGTCAAAAACAGTCTGATCATGAGGCGTGCCCTTGAATATTCCAAAATATTCAATGTGCCGATTATATCTCACTGTGAAGATGTTGAACTCTCAAAAGGCGGTGTCATGAATGAAGGATTTGTATCAACCATCCTTGGTCTGCGGGGAATACCCAAGGCTGCTGAAGAGGTCATGGTTGCCAGAGATATTTCTCTGTGTGAGCTTACAAAGGGAAGACTCCACCTGGCCCATATTTCAACAGAGGGTTCGGTAAATTTAATAAGAGATGCAAAGAAACGGGGAGTAATTGTAACAGCCGAGACATGTCCCCATTATTTTACACTCACAGATGAA
>CALZJD010000052.1 GCA_945787795.1 Thermodesulfovibrionia bacterium
AGTATTAATATGGTATAAAATAAACGGATCGGCTTTTGAATGAGATTATTCCGGTCACGATAAATGGGATTCGCTGGTCAACTTAGTGGGATTATGCAATTTTTGATGATATTGGACTTACATATGGATATTGATCAGCAATTAATTATCTGTAGAATCGTTAATCTGCTAAGAAGTGGCACTAATATCTGATAATTCAGATCAGCATCGAAGCAAAAATTGAATATATTGAGTATGCATTTTTAGCAAAGTCTTTGTAGAATCCCCCGTGGCTTGCCACGGGGAGTTTCACTTTACATAAAAAAGTGAGGGCTTGAATAAGCAATCTGCACATAAATGTCACTTTTCATTATACAAATAAGGACGCTTGCACCTGCTATATAAAAAAATATTGGAAGATATGTCATGGCAGGTCTTAATTAATACACCAAAAACAGAATGCTTCTGAAAAAAATCGAGTCATTTTGATCAATTGGAAGGTCTCATCGTAATTTTGTGTCGTATCCATCTCCCAGAATTTTCGGATAATTCAAAAAAATATAAAAATCCATCCAGTTGACAATTCCAGTTATTCTGTTAACATTAATTTTATACAATGTCTTTTCTTTGACAACTTGAGATGGAAACCTCAGATTGGAGGCATAAAAGAATCAACCTCTCAAACTGGATTTTCACTCAGACTAGTTTGATGCTAATGCTAAAACATTTGCAAGGCATCCTTTCTAAAATTTTTAATAAGGGGGAATTAATCATGGGTATAGCTGAAGACTATTCAGAACAGGTCCGGGAGCATTTGAGCGCAATCCCTATATGGCAACCCGGAGACGACCTGAAGCCGGGGACCATCGGAAAGTTTCATGATGGAGTATTTTTTGAGGAGGGTTTCATTACAGATATCTGGTCCGACGCGCCAATCGCTACGTCGAAGGAAAACGGCCAGAAAGAGCGCTATTTTATTTCAGACAAGGCCAAAATAGTGAGTGTTGGTGCTCAGGCTGAGGTGCCGAATTTGCCAGCCGGCGTCCTGGCCAAAGTCGATTTCTCACGTAAGGGGGCTTGTTTATTTCATGCGACCGATCTTACAGTCATGCAGCTCGAAGGGCTGCGTGATCTCTTGGTTTACATGAATGAGCATAAGGATGACTGGCCGAGAAATGTTACAGTGATTACACACGTCGAATCTGCAAGCGGCTTTGCATTATTGTGTTCGCAATCGAAAAACTGGGAGGTCTCACTCTCTGGCGACGCATCGCCTGTTGAAGCGTTGAAAATTGCTGATGCTTCGGTATCCATAACCTCATCGAATGGCGCCGGATATCAAAGCAAGGGTAGCGGCCCTGTCATGATGCGTTCATACGGTATACGTCGAAGATGGATCTTCCCTAACACCGTAGAGGCACTTTCGGCGAAGAAACTCGATCTCGATAAAATCGATTTACACGAGACAATCGCCCGGGAGATCGATCCACTGGAGCTTTAAGCAATGACCGTCTGTGAACTCGAATCCTCATCAACAGCAGCTCCTTTGCTTAACGCTTACAATTGCTCTACCGGTGCATGGAACTTACCGAAAAGAAGCGAATTTTGGGATGCCGTAGATATCGCAGTCGGCTATGGAAGAAAGGGGGCTGGACGTCGGATCGCGATCGTAGATAGTGCCTTCGATGTCTCAATTCCCGCTCTTGCAAAACAGAACCTCGCTTGGTCAGAAGTGCCAGGTGAAAAAGCAGAGCATGGTACCGCTGTTGCATTGTTAGTCCATGAGGTTTCACCTGAGGCGAATCTCGATCTTTTTCCTTTGGCGATTGGGGGCCGCATCGAATCAGGAATCGCAGAAAAAGCACTGTCAGAAATCAGCAGATCAGAAGCTGATATCATAAATGTCAGCTTCGGTGAGTGTTATAATTGGGATCAAGTAATAGTCCCCTCAAAATCGAATATATCTAACGGGAGCTTATATCAGATTGCTCACGATATGGCCCTTGACCGAAGGGGGCGGCTTAAAGTTGATACGCAACACCTCCCACTTTGCCGAGCAGCACACGCTGCGGTCGATGCCGGTAAGACGGTCATCGCCGCCATAGGTAATCGCACTGACAAAGTATATAGTCCTGCAATTGACGATAGTGTCGTTGCCTGCGGATTTCAGAACGTGCGCAGAGCTATTCGGACAGATGGCCGTGGCGAGGTCGCCTGGAGCGCCGCACCGAGTTTTTTCCAGAGCATCGTAAACATCGATATGCTTTTATCACAGCCACCAGATGTACTCGGATCGAGTTTCGCCTCACCACTAATTGCGGGATTCACTGCACTGATGTCTGACTTGAACGAATTGCCGAGTTTTCTTGAGTCTGCACGACTTGCTGCAATCGCCAGCTCAATCGAACCCAGCTTATCTAGTAAGTGGTCTCCTGATCAGCATGGAGTAGTTGATTTAATATATAAGGAAGCAGTGCTGGCGGCTCCTCATCATCATTTTAAAGAGAAACCGAGTGGACCATGCCCGGAGTGTGCGCTGTTTGCGCGTCCAGCGTATGTCGACTACGGGTTATTTAAACTTAATGCTGGGGACCTACAGGGCGCAGAACTGCTCTTGCGAGCGGTAAGGAGATTTGCTCCAAAGTGTGTGCCTGCTGCTGCCAATCTTGGAGTGACTCTTATAGAAAAAGCTAAACAAAATGACTTAGCGAAAGAGGAAGTTTATTCGATACTTCTCGAAGCTAAAGGTCATTTTGAATTCGCTGTAACTAATCGGCCAGATCATGAACCTTACCAAATGCGGTTGAAGGAGATTCACAATCAACTCTACTAATTAGTCACTTCAACAATCAATAATCGACATTTCCAAAATAAATTCAATATTAGTTGAATTGTAATGATCAGTATCAACAGATTTTGATCCGTATAAAATTATTAATAAATTAGCGGTAATCACCAGAATGCACTAATCTAGTAAAACACCATTTAAGCGATTTATTGATAGCCTATGTATCAGCGATAAATTAAGGATTTCATTCCGAAATCACGCATGTGAGAATGTCTTGACATCGAACGTTCTAGAAGAAAATATTCTTTGCTGATTAATTATCACTATTGTAGATATATGTCGATAATCCTCGATTTTTCCGATTATCAAATTTGAACATTTGTCGGTATTATAAATGAGTCACTTTGGCTCTGAAATCGATCATAACATCCAATAATCTTTTTATTTGAAATATCTGAAAATAGTTTAAAGATACTCAAATCTTACCTCCATAATTTTCTAAAAAACATGCAACTAATACGCAAACTGACAAAATGTTTCCAAAATTCATTTTCCATGCTATTATCTTTTATAAGAGTCTCATTGATCTGTCCTTCAGAAATTAAAACTGTTTTGAAAGGAGATACGATATGAAATCACTGCTAACACTTTTCTTTTTACTGTTTTTTATGTCATCTGCCGGAGCTAACGGCAAACACATCAACTATAAAGTAAACGGGGAACCATATGAAGGCTATTACATCAGCCATTCTCCTGATGCACCGCTGATAATGATCATCCATGACTGGGACGGCCTGACTGATTATGAGGTGAAACGTGCCAACATGCTGGCTGATATGGGCTATGCGGTATTTGCTGCTGACCTGTTCGGGGCCGGGATAAGACCGACAGAGGTCAAGGACAAACGCCAGCACACCGGTGAACTCTATAAGGACCGGGAAAAAATGCGGGCCATCTTAAATGGTGCACTGCAGACTGCAAAGTCCAGGGGAGGCAACATTAACAACGCTGTGGTCATGGGATACTGCTTTGGCGGGGCTGCAGTGCTTGAATACGCCCGATCAGGGGCAGATCTTAAAGGATTTGTCACCTTTCATGGAGGATTAAGTACTCCGGAAGGCCAGGACTATTCAAAGACAAAAGGAAACATACTGATTCTGCATGGAACAGCAGATGCAAACATTACCATGGACCATTTTGCAGAGCTTGCCGCTGAAATGGAATCAAAAGGGGTTGCGCATGAGATGATTACCTACAGCGGAGCGCCCCATGCCTTTACTGTATTTGGTTCAGACCGGTACAGGAAAGATGCTGATGAAAAGTCGTGGAAGCGGTTTTTGGAGTTTCTTAAAGAGACGCTGGATTAACGACAGGTTATAGGTTATAGGTCATAGGTAATGGGTTAGGGATCAGAGAAAAGGTTGTCATTCTCGCAAACGAAGCGCGCCTGCCTGCCGGTAGGCAGGTCGAGAATCTTCCCCATATCAGATTCCGGACAAGCCGGAATGACAAGGATCGCAGGGGCACGGTTTCCGTGCGGTTAATAATAAAAAGACTGGATTCCCGCCTAAAACACCGCGGGAATGACATGATGACGATATATGTTAACCATTAAAACCAAAAAAGGCGGCTGAATCATCAGCCGCCTTGTATAAATTATAAAGTAAGGTTTATTTCTCTTTTTTTGCTTCCTCTTTTGATTCCTCAGCCTTTTCCGCTTTCTCTTCTTTCACTTCTTCCTTTTCAGCGGTCCTGGCTTTCTTTTCCTTCTTTTCTTTCGTATCAGGTTTATCTGCAGACTTTGCCTTCTTTTCTTTTGTATCAGGCTTATCAGCTGCCTTTGCTTTCTTCTTTCCTTCTTTCTTGTCTTCCTTCTTTTCGCCCCTGTCCCCTTTCAGCACATCATAATCAACAAACTCAAGTATGGCCATATCAGAGTTGTCGCCTGCACGGAAACGCGTTTTTACGACCCTCAGGTAACCGCTGCTTCTCTCGATCTTTGGTGCTATTTCAGTGAAGAGCTTTGTGACAACTTTCTTATTCGGGATTCGTGAAAGGGCCAGTCTCCTGGAATGGATATCACCCTTTTTGCCAAGGGTTATCAGCTTCTCTGCCATACTCTTGGTTGCCTTGGCCTTTGCAGCTGTTGTCTCTATCTTCAGATGATCAAACAGTGATGTAACCAGCCCTCTGAACAGGGCCTTTCTCTGGTTGGCCGTTCTTCCAAACGCTCTGCCTGCTACTCTATGACGCATTTTCTGTCCTCTTTGCTGATGCCATTTTCTGTAACTCATCAACATCTACTCTCATATTAAAATTAAGCCCCATTGACTGAATGATCTCTTTAATCTCGTTTAATGACTTTCGTCCGAAGTTCTTGGTCCTGAGCATTTCCTGCTCGGTCTTCTGAACAAGGTCAGCAAGGGTGAGGATATTTGCGTTCTTAAGGCAGTTATAGGAACGCACGGAAAGCTCAAGCTCTTCAACATTCTTGAGTAGGGCAACATTGACCTCCATGGGCTCTTCTTCATAAAAGTCATCGCTCATAATCGACTCTCGTGTAGGCATTACATCTTCAACCTCTTCTGATATGGTTGCTGCTTCTTCCTCAATATCCGGCTCGCCATTCATTGAGAAAAGAGACAGGTGCTCATTCAGTATCCCCGCAGCCTGTGACACTGCTTTCTCGGGAGTTATGCTGCCGTCTGTCCATATTTCCATTACGAGCTTATCGTAATCTATCGCTATTGTGTCAACGGGCTGGTCTTCATTTTTATTTTCATCAGCCGTAACATACCCTTTGCCTTTTTCGATTGTGAGCTCCATCGAAAAATTAGATTTCTTCCCGAGAGTCAGTATATGCTGATTAGGAGTAAGCACCTCAACCTGGTCACCGACGATGTCCTTGCCTGTTACATCAACAGGTCCCTTAACATTGATTGTGGCCACCTGGGGAGTATCTGAATGCATTTTAAAACAGAGCTGCTTCACATTAAGGACGACATCAACAAAGTCTTCCTTTACTCCTGTAAGGTTAGAAAATTCATGGAGAACTCCCGTTACCCTCATGGAAGTTACCGCAGCTCCCTCGATAGAGGACAGTAAAACTCTTCTCAATGCGTTACCGACGGTAGTGCCAAACCCTCTCTCAAAGGCTTCTGCATAAAGCTTACCATATGTATTCGTAAGGCTCTCCGAATCAAAATTAATTTTTTCCGGTAATTGAAAGCCTTTCTCTAAAAGATCCATTAAGCCTCCTTGTATAATTGATCATTATACTGATTACACCGATTAGAAAATGATTACACAGATTGTCAGCAAATCTAATTAATCATCTGTGTAATCATCTTTTGAATCCGTGAAATCAATTTAAATTTAAATTTATTTAGAATATAACTCTACGATTAACTGTTCCTGGACGGGCAGTGCAATGTCTTCCCTGACCGGCAGATTCAGCACCTTGCCGGAAAGAGTGTTTACATCCATCTCTACCCATGATGGCATACCTCTGTGTTCGATCTTGGCAATATTGTCCTCAATAATAACGTTCTTCCTGCTGCCTTCCTTAACGCTTATCACGTCTCCGGCGCGAACAAGGCAGGACGGTATGTTCACCCGTCTGTCATTAAGTTTAATATGACCATGCAGAACAAGCTGTCTGGCCTGCCTCCGGTTAGAGGCGATTCCCAGACGATACACTACATTATCAAGCCTGCTTTCAAGAAGCTGAAGAAGGTTGCTGCCTGTAACTCCCTTCTTATTGTTTGCAATATAAAAATATCTCTTAAACTGTTTTTCCAGTACTCCATATGTCTCTTTTGCTTTCTGTTTTTCCCTGAGCTGAAGCGCGTAGTCAGACAGTTTTTTCCTCCGCTGTCCGTGCTGGCCAGGCGCGTATTTTCTTCTCTCGACCCCGCATTTATCTGTATAACATCTTTCACCTTTTAAAAACAGCTTTTCGCCTTCTCTCCTGCATAGCCTGCAGAGAGCATCTCTATATCTCGCCACTACACTCTTCTCCTTTTAGGTGGTTTCGTACCATTGTGAGGGACAGGGGTTACATCCTTGATAAAGCTCACTTCAAGGCCGGCAGCCTGGAGTGCCCTTATGGCGGACTCTCTTCCGGCGCCCGGGCCTTTTACATATACATTTATCTGGCGCATGCCAAAACCCATTGCCTTTTTCGCTGCAGCATCAGCTGCGATCTGAGCAGCATACGGGGTGCTTTTTCTGGACCCCTTGAATCCCTGACCACCTGCAGACGACCATGCAACGGCATTTCCGTTTTGATCAGTGATGGTTATGATTGTATTATTAAAAGTTGCCTGAATATAGGCCGCTCCTGAATGGACTACCTTTTTCTCTTTCTTACCGCCTTTTCTTTTCTTCTGCGCCATTACTATCCTTTCTTCTTCATTCCGCCAATGGCCTTTTTCGGACCTTTACGTGTTCGGCAGTTCGTCTTGGTTCTCTGACCTCTCACAGGCAGTTTGGCTCTGTGTCTGAGTCCCCTGTAAGCGCCTATGTCCTGAAGCCTCTTGATATTCATCGAGACTTCTCGTCTGAGATCACCTTCAACTTTCAGTTCATTATCTATGACTGTTCTGAGCTTAACACCATCTTCATCAGTAAGATCTCTTGTCTTCTTGTTTGGATCTATCCCGGTCTGTCCCAGAATTTTCTTCGAAATTGTTCTTCCAATCCCGAAAATTCTTGTCAGACTTATTTCAACCCTTTCATTTCTGGGTAAGTCAACTCCTGAAATTCTCACTGTATCTCCTTTAAAAAAAGTTGGAAGTTAGAAGTCATACGTGAGAAGTTAACAGCAGTATTTTTTCTCACTTTCAACTTTTCACTTCTGACTTTTAACTTATGTCTCATCCCTGTCTCTGTTTATGTTTGGGATTACTGCACAAAACCCTGACAACCCCTGCCCGCTTGATTACCTTGCATTTTGCACAGATCGGTTTAACTGATGAACGTACTTTCATATTTACCTCATTTCACGTTGAAATACAACCCCTGAAAAAGCCTTAATCCAGATTTAAATTTAATCGAAAACTACCTGCTGATTCTTACTTGAATCTGTACGTAATCCTGCCCTTTGAGAGATCATAGGGTGACAGTTCAACCGTAACCTTATCCCCTGGCAGAATCTTTATAAAATGCATTCTCATCTTTCCTGACACATAAGCCAGGATGGTCTGTCCATTTTCCAATTCAACTTTAAACGTGGCATTGGGCAAATTCTCAAGGATAGTTCCCTGGACCTCTATGGCATCTTCTTTTGACATTACAGAACTTTTAATTATAATTATTAGTTACAATTTAGTCAAGACATTATAACCATTTTTTGTAATTGCTATTGTATGCTCAAAATGTGCAGACAGGCTCCTGTCTCTGGTTACCGCTGTCCATCCATCTTCAAGCACCGTAACTTCCCATCCTCCTGCATTTACCATAGGCTCAATAGCCAATGTCATGCCCTCGACAAGCCTGGGCCCCTCACCTGTTTTCCCGAAATTCGGAACCTGGGGCTCCTCATGCAGGTTCCTGCCGATGCCGTGACCAACAAAGTTCCTCACTACTGAAAATCCCTCTGCCTCAACACATTGCTGCACTGCTGAAGATATATCATACAGCCTGTTTCCAGCAATGGCCTTTTCTATTCCGGCCTGCAGGGACTGCTCAGTTATAGAAATGAGCTTTTTTGCTTCTGAACTGATATTGCCTATTGGCAATGTGACCGCAGCATCTCCAAAGAAGCCATTGAAATAGACACCTATGTCAAGGCTTATTATATCGCCGTCTTTCAGTTTTCTTGATGACGGGATTCCATGTACTACCACCTCATTAATGGAGGTACAGACACTGGAAGGATAGCCCCGGTAACCCTTGAAGGCCGGTTTTGCCGACTTTGAGAGGATAAATGCCTCAACATAGTCGTCCAGCTCCTTTGTGGTTACTCCAGACTCTGCTTTTTTCTTAACACCCTCAAGTACCTCAGCCACAATCCGGCACGAATCTGCCATCCTCTTTATTTCATCCTGTGACTTAAGAACGGTCAATGAACAATTCCAAATATAACGTCAGTTTGAGATGGTTTTACATACGGAAAGCATTGATGAAAGGCCTTGTTCAGCCCCTTCTGCCCCGGACCTTACCTTTCTTGAGAAATCCATCATATGAACGGGTAACAAGATGAGACTCCATCTGGGAAACAGTATCCAGCGCAACCCCCACAACAATCAGAATTGATGTCCCTCCGAAGTAAAATGGCACGTTAAAATAACCCCTCAAAATGTCCGGTAATATACAGACAGCAGAGAGATACGCTGCACCACCAAAGGTAATCCTTGCTAAAACACGATATATATAATCAGCTGTTTTCTGCCCCGGCCTTACGCCAGGAACAAATCCTCCGTACTTTTTCAGATTATCCGCAATATCAACGGGATTAAACGTAATAGACGTATAAAAATAACAGAAGAAAAATATCATTCCTATATACAGCATCGTATAGAAAACCGTACCAGGAGCAAGATTTCTTGATAGGGCCTGTACCCAGGGAATGGCTATAAAACCTGCTATTGTCGCGGGAAACATTATAATTGATGAAGCAAAGATCGGGGGGATAACCCCGGCTGTGTTGACCTTGAGCGGAAGGTGCGTGCTCTGTCCGCCATATACCTTTCTGCCCACTACCCTCTTGGCATACTGTACAGGGATCTTCCTCTGGCCCCTTTCCATAAAGACGATTACGCCGATTACCGCTATCATCATGACAATAAGGATCAGCATCAATATTATATGCAGTTCTCCGGCCCGTATCAGTGAAACAGAGCTTATCACTGCATTGGGGAAATTCGCGACTATACCTGCAAAAATAATGAGGGAAATACCGTTTCCTATTCCGCGCTCTGTAATCTGCTCTCCCAGCCACATCAGAAATGCCGTGCCCGAGGTCATGGTGACCATGGTCATTAATCTGAAGCTCCATCCCGGGTTCTGAACAAATGACCCTTCGCTCATACTCTCGATACCGACAGATATACCGATAGACTGTACAATAGCGATCAGCACTGTGCCGTACCTTGTGTACTGGGTAATCTTCTTCCTTCCTGATTCGCCTTCCTTTGCGAGCCTGCCCAAAACCGGAATGACAACGGTAAGAAGCTGAAGAATAATTGATGCACTGATATAAGGCATTATGCCAAGGGCAAAGATAGTGGCCCTTGAGAGCGCACCACCGGAAAACATATCAAAAAACCCCATGAGCGCACCGCCCCTGTCGAGCAGAAACTTGCTTAATTCTTCACCGTTAATACCTGGGGTAGGGATATGGGCGCCTATCCTGTAGACCGCCAGAAGGGCAAGGGTAAAGAGTATCCTGCTTTTTAGCTCTGCTACCTTGAATACATTTTGAAAACTATTGACAATGCTCACGATAAAATATGAAAGACAAAAAATAAATAGTTTAAAAAGGCGTGTTCAGTTATATATTCTTTCAATAATTTCAGTTTCTCACGTCCAATAATTATATGACTTCAGCAGTTCCCCTGGCTTTTTCTATCTTTTCCTTTGCTGTAGCGCTGAATGCATGGGCCTTCACAGTAACAGACTTTGTCAGTTCGCCATTGCCAAGAATCTTTACACCGTCCTGAATTTTCCTGACCAGACCCTCCTTGATAAGAACTTCAGGTGTGATTTCAGTCTCTTTCAGCTTTTCCAGAGAACCAACATTAACAATTGAAAATGTCTTCTGGAATATATTGGTAAAACCCCTTTTGGGGAGCCGGCGCTGTAAAGGCATCTGTCCGCCTTCGAATCCGGGCTTTACGCCACCTCCGCTTCTTGAGTTCTGTCCTTTATGCCCCCTGCATGAAGTCTTCCCATGGCCCGATCCGGGTCCTCTTCCTACACGTTTTCTCTTTTTTCTGCTTCCCGGGGCCGGGGCAAGATCCGCTAAATTCATTTATTCCTCCGTAACTTCCAGCATATGCGACGTCTTATGAATCATTCCTCTGATAATCGGAGTATCTTTATGCTCAACCGAGTGATTGATCTTCCTCAGTCCGAGGGCCCTGATAATCCTTCTCTGTTTCTCGGGTTTGCCGATTATGCTTCTCTTTAAAGTAACTTTAAGCATTTTCATTGGCTGTTTCCTGCGGTACCTCTTCGTTTTTAGCTGTTTCGCCGACTGAAGTCCTTGTGTCTTTCAGTTTCATAAGTCCGTCAATTGTTGCCCTTACCGTATTAAACGGGTTCCGGCTTCCCAGAGACTTGGCAACTATATTACGAATTCCAACCACTTCCATAATGGCCCTCACAGGACCACCAGCAATAAGACCGGTACCTGCCTTGGCCGGCAGCATGACTATTTTACCGGCGCCAAATATTCCATCTATCCGATGCGGTATTGTGCCGTCTATCACATTCACTTTAACAAGAGACCCCTTGGCCTGTTCTACAGCTTTCCTGATAGCTTCGGGAACTTCCTTTGCTTTTCCCTTTCCGAATCCAACATGACCGCTCTCGTCGCCGACCACTACCAGTGCGCTGAATGAAAAGCGTCTTCCACCCTTAACAACCTTGGCAACTCTGTTTATAAATATAACCTTGTCTTTTAATATGCTTAGACTATCAGGGTCTATGATACCCACTGTTCCTCCTGTAAAAAATAAAAAGTTAAAGATAAAAAATTAAAATTAAGGAGAATTTTCAATAAATATTCCAATTCTTTTATCTTTTATTTTTGAAATTTAATTTTAAAATTCCAGTCCGCCTTCTCTTGCTGCATCAGCAAGGGCCTTGATTCTTCCGTGATATATATAGCCGCCTCTGTCGAAAACGATCTGCTTCAATCCTTTATCTGCTGCTCGTTTGGCAACTAACAAACCAACTGTTTTGGCCGCTGCTATGTCGCCTCCTGAACTGATTTTACCTTTAAGGTCCTTATCCAGGCTGGACGCGGCAGATATGGTTTTTCCGGCAAAGTCGTCAACGATCTGCACATATATGTGCTTTAAGCTTTTGTATACATTCAGCCTTGGCCTGTCTGCTGTACCAACGACTTTCTTTCTGACTCTGAAGTGTCTTGTCTTTCTTGCTTTTTCCTTTTTGAAACTCAAATTTTCACCTCTGTATTTCTATTGAAAAAGTATTTCTTTATTTTCCTGACTTGCCAACTTTAAGCTTTATCATCTCGCCCGCATACCTGACGCCCTTGCCCTTATATACATTCGGCGGCCTCAGAGACCTTATGTTGGCGGCAACCTGGCCGATTAGCTGTTTGTCTATGCCGGTTAGCTTGAGATTGGTCTGTTTTTTATCGACCTCGGCAGTAATGCCCTGGGGCAGACTGAATTCAATCGGATGAGAATGACCGAGAGTAAAGGTAATTTTCTGGCCCTGTACCTGTGCCCTGTAGCCAACACCGCTTATCTCGAGCACTCTCTCATATCCCGTATGAGTCCCTGTGACCATGTTTGCGATAATACTTCTCACCGTTCCATGAAGTGACCTTGACTGTTTGGAATCATTAGGTCTTTCAACATTGACACTCTTGTCCCCCACCGATACCTTCATCTCCAGGGGAAGAGTCCATTTCAGTTCACCTTTGGGACCTTTAACAGCTACTTCTTTACCCTGCAGCTTTACATCTACTCCGCTCGGTATCTCTATAGGATTCTTACCTACCCTTGACATCTTATCTCCTGATTAAAATAAAGGATTTCTTTTTTATTAAATTTGTAATTCTTAATTATTCTCACCATATATTGCATAAAACCTCTCCGCCGACTCCTTCACGGCGGCAGGCTTCATCAGTTAATATTCCCCTGGATGTTGACAGGATAGCAATGCCGTATCCACCCATTACCTGCGGCACTTCTGTTTTATCCACATACATCCTTCTGCCGGGTGTGCTTACTCTCTTCAGATTGGTTATGACCTTTTCATACCCTTCCAGATATTTCATGGATATCCTGATAACGCCCTGTTTCCTGTCTCTTATTACCTTAAAGCTCTTGATAAATCCCTTGTCCTTAAGTATTTTTGTAAGCTCGATCTTCATTTTCGAAGCAGGGATATCCACCTTTTCAAGCTTGGCCATATTGGCGTTTCTTATTCTCGTAAGCATGTCTGCAATCGGGTCTGTCATCATAATTAAATTACCTCTACCAGCTGGATTTAGTCACGCCCGGGATCTGCCCCTTCAGGGCCAGCGTCCGGAAGCATATCCTGCAAATTCCAAATTTTCTTAAAACAGCTTTCGGTCTGCCGCATTGGTTGCATCTACTATATTCACGCACCTTGAACTTCTGCGGCCTTTTCTGTTTTGCTATTAAACTCTTTTTCGCCATTAATTAATCCTTAATTGATCTATTAATTTTTAAAAGGCATGCCAAAGTATTTAAGGAGTGCCTTTCCTTCTTCATTTGTCCTGGCCGAAGTAACAATGACAATGTCCATTCCGTGCATGCTGGCTATTTTGTCATAATTAATCTCAGGAAATATTATCTGTTCCTTGATTCCATAGGCAAAATTACCCCTGCCGTCAAAGGACTTTGCTGATATTCCCCTGAAGTCCCTGATTCTGGGCAGTGCCAGACTGATCAACTTGTCGAGAAAATCATACATCCGGTCTCCCCTTAACGTCACCTTACATCCTACAGGCGTGTTTTCCCGCAGTTTAAATCCTGCTATTGATTTCTTTGCCCGTGTGATAACGGCGCTCTGTCCGGAAATAGTTGCCAGCTCTTTAGCTGCAGACTCCAGCGGCTTAATGTCCTGGGTGGCCTCACCCATCCCAACATTAAGAACAATAGTCTTAATTTTCGGCACCTGCATAATACTCTTATATGAAAAGTCCTTCATCAGGTTCTGCACTATTTCGTTTTTATATTTTTCCTTCAGTCTGGCCATTTATTCAACAACCTCCCCGCACTTCTTACAGGATCTGATTTTTTTCCCGTTCTCTAACATGGTGTTCCCTATCCTCGTGGGCTTGCTGCACTTGGGACATACAAGCATCACCTTTGACAGGTGCACAGGCGCCTCTCTTTCTATGATTCCACCCTGTGAATACTTCTTGCTCGGCTTCATATGCCTTTTAATCATATTCAGGCTTTCAATAAGGATCCTGTCCTTTGACGGGAGAATACTCAATACCCTGCCTGATTTGCCCTTCTCATCACCAGAGATTAACATAACCGTATCATTTTTCTTGATTCCTAAACCCACTGTATCTCCTTAACCATCCTGTGCATAATTAAAGAACCTCCGGAGCAAGTGAAACAATTTTCATAAATTCTTTCCATCTCAGCTCTCTTGCTACAGGACCGAATATTCTCGTGCCGATCGGATCACCCTCAGCATTTATCAGAACAGCAGCATTTTGATCAAATTTTATATATGAACCGTCAGGTCTTTTTACTGCCTTCCTGGTTCTCACAACAACAGCTTTGGCAACCGTTCCCTTTTTAACATTGCTGTTCGGTTCTGCTTCTTTTACCGTAACAACTATCTTGTCGCCTATTCTGGCGTATCTCCGGTGGAAACCTCCTGACACCCTGATACATAAAACCTTTTTTGCTCCTGAGTTATCTGCTACTTCTAAAACTGTTTCCTGCTGAATCATTCGCTTCCTCTTCTCACGATTTTCAGGACTTTCCATCGTTTATCTTTGCTGAGAGGTCTGGATTCTATAAGAGAAACCGTATCGCCTTTTTTACATTCATCTGTTTCATCATGGGCCTTGAACTTTGAGATCTCCTTGATCGTCTTCTTGTAAACCGGGTGCTGTGTCAATCTCGTTACAGCAACTACGACGGTCTTGTTCATTTTGTCGCTGATGACCTGGCCTGTACTAATTTTTTTTGGCATTATCCCTTCCTGTTCTTCTCGTTTATTACCGTTAATATCCTGGCTATGTCTTTCCTTACCCGTCTTATCCTCAAGGGGTTCTCGATCTCACCGGTAACTTTCTGAAAGTTCAGGTTGAAGAGTTCCTTTTTAAGGTCCATGTGATCCTGCCTCAACTCATCAACAGTCATATTTCTCATATCAGATGGTTTTTTCATATTATCATATTCTCTTTACAAACCTGGTTGCTATGGCAAGCTTGTGGGAAGCCAGTCTTAACGCTTCTTTTGCAACAGTTTCATCTACACCGGACATTTCATATAATATCCTTCCGGGTTTTACAACTGCGACCCATGATTCCGGAGCGCCCTTACCTTTTCCCATTCTGGTTTCAGCAGGTTTCTTTGTCAGAGGCTTGTCAGGGAATATCCTGATCCAGACCTTACATCCTCTTTTTGCATGCCTGTTGATCGCGACCCTGGCCGCTTCAATCTGACGGTTTGATACCCAGCCCGGCTCCATCGCCTTCAGTCCATATTCGCCGAAAGAAACAGTTGATCC
>CALZJD010000053.1 GCA_945787795.1 Thermodesulfovibrionia bacterium
GTTGCCATCATTAATTGTTACAGATTTTATAGCTTGTGAAATAAAAGGAAGATATTTGCTATTAGCTATATCAGATGATGATAAGTAAGAAAGTGATGTGGTTGCTCCGATTCCATTATCAATAGACTCCAGCAAGTCCGCAGGTTCTCCTCTTGAATAGTATGAATACAAAGTTTGAGGAAAATCATACATTACAGCATTAATAATAATCGCTCGTGAGGTATAAGCATGTAGTAAATCGGTTTTGCCATCGCCATTAAAGTCCATCGGGCTAAACCAAGATATATGACTATCATTATCAGTGTCTTGATTAATATTAATGCCACCCTCAAAATCATTTCCATTGGATATGTATCTTTTGAAGGACAGCTTGCCATTTCTGTCCCACCCTTGTACAAGATCAGTCATTCCATCTCCATTTACATCCATTGCCCAAAATCCTACCCCCCCTGATCCATGATGTATCATATCCTGGGGTACGCCATCTAAAAATCCGTTCATTCCAATTCCAGTAGCCATGTATCTTATCAGCCTTAAAGTTCCATTGTTGTTCATGCCTGTAACAAGATCTTTTTTACCGTCGCCATTTACATCCATTACCCAATATCCAATTGCGTCTGTGCCATAATTCATAGTATTACTACGACCGTCATCAAATCCTGCACCATTGGAAAAATATGTGGTCAAGTTCAAGGTGCCATTATTATCCTTCCCCTGCACCAGATCAGATCTACCATCACCATTGACATCCATAGGCCAGAAATCAATAGCATCCGGATCATAAGTCGTTACTGATGTTCCTGAATATTGAAAGCCCGTTTCTGTATACTGGTAAAAAATAAGGTTTAATTTATTATCTTCTGAATACGCATGGACAAGATCCATCTTTCCATCACCATTGACTTCCATAGGCCAATAATCAATCCCTGGTTCATGAGTTGTGGAATAAGTACCTGCATCCTGAAATCCGGAATTAGTTGACAGATACGTGATCAGTTTGAGCTCATTATTATCATCAATAGCATGTACAAGGTCGGTCTTCCCATCTCCGTTAACATCCATAGGCCAGTAACCAATTCCACTTTCATGATTAGTAAGCCATGTTTCGACATAAAACAAACCTGAGTTATTAGAATGATAAATTTCAAGCTCAAGTTTATTGTTTTTTATATTGCCCCTGACAAGATCGGTCTTCCCATCTCCATTTACATCCATAGGCCAATTTCTAGCACAACAAACAGTTGAAGTTACAACATTTCCTTCATCAAATCCCGTGCTATTTAACGTATTATTTGTATAATTTAATTTAATACCAGGCAGAGCTGATACATCATCAGAACCATATTGTGTAACTTTTGAAAGCAATGACCTTCCTGTACTATAACTATATTGGTCTTCATCAACAGATGGATCAGAATCATAGTCCATGTCATATCTTCTCACCAGCCCTTCACTTGACATTACAGTAATTGAAGATAGTCGCTTTGATGTTCGCATTTCAAAATTAGAATGGTACATGGGAGGATCATCATCACGGTCTTCCAGATGAAAATTAACTGTTTTTGTAGGTGTGAGTCCTGTAACCGAGTTTCCTGTGTATTTTATTTTCTCAATGTAAATTTGCTTATCAACGACATATAGCGGTAGCATCGATATCCGGTCTTTCCAGTACGTAATTGTCATGTAATTACCATTTGTGTCTTCCACTTTATCTAAACACCATTTATATGTACTCGTAACTGTTGAGAATAATAAAAAAATAGATTTATACTGCCTTGAATCAAAAGTGCTTCCATAGTAGTATTTTGTCCCGTCTTTAGTTGTTGCTATCCAGCCACCTGATGGATTCTTACAATACTTTGTAAATGTACCCTCAATCTTTGCTCCATAACATTCTGTTCCCCAGTCATTTCTGGAAACTAATTCAGACGCAGCACCATTTATCGTAACAACATAATCATCTGCACTGTAATCAACTCCTCGTTTTGTATTCCTCTGGATGGCCCCCATATCAATGTCCCATCCTACACCTACCCATCCGTTTCTACGGCTAGAATTATAGTTTAAAGATATTACAGGCTCTATTCCCTTTCTGCCAGGTGGGACAATAATTGGAATACTGGTCATTGCAGATCCCGAATTCCCGACAGAAGAAACGCTGAGCGGCTTCACAGCCATATCAGAAATGATATCATTGCTGTATCCGTCACTACCTCCACTCCCTGCAACTGACTGCGTAGGGACCGGAGTACTGACTACATCCTCTTCTTGTACAGGATCAACTTTAACATTCCTGGCAGATGCCTTGTCAGAAACTGCAGCATATTGCTTAGGAGTATTGTCTGTGCTATTTGGGATAGTTACTGGCAATGCACTTGCAGATGCATCTGTAGGCGATACAACATTGCTGTCTGAAGGCGCATGTGTCCCGTTAGCAACAGAATTACTTGCGGACGCATAGGCTGTGGAGGTAAATAGAATGATAGAATAAATCAAAACTATTGCCAGTAAAAATCTGGACCGGGCGTTTTGTAAAATGCCCGTACAATTGGTATTTTCCGACTCATGCCAGGCATAATTGAGTACGTCCCTACGATTTTTTATACCCCTGTATATCATTGCCACCTCCGGTATTTATATAAGCTCAAATTACATTTATAGAATGATCAATTAATTTACGCACAAACCACCGCCAAAGCTTACCCCATAAATATTGTCAGGAGTTCCTCCTGAATTTGTTACAATAATATCTGCAAAATTCAAATTATGCAGATCACGGATGTTTGTATAGGAAACGCTTCGTGTACCCCTGGGATCAATATACCAGGCCTGACCAGTTGACGTGCTGAATAGTTGTAGATATCCCGAACTACTTCCCTGCAGGATAAGGTTATTTAGAATTGTCTGAATTTTATTTGCTTCGAATTTTAATGTATGGGTTAACGCTATCACTGTCACTTTTTCCAGATTGTAAAATGTATTGTCTCCCCATATGGTCTGGTTGATTCCATCAAGGATTACAGTAGAAGTACCGGGAATAAAGGAACCGCGGTTGTCCCAGTCACCTGCCACAAATAATGTTGAAGATGTAGCATCGAGCGTACCATTCGTATTAATAAATAAATACCCTTCATCATCAATGTTATAGCCATTTAAATCAAAAATACCGCTTCTTACCTCAAAGCTCCCTGACATAGCAGTATCATTATTCAGCGTCACGGAGCCTGACGGATTAGAGACAAGGTCGTAAAAAGTCGTATCCCCGGATATCCATTGATCGATACCATTCATGGTTACTGTTGATGAACCTTCATTAAAAGTGCCTGTATTGCTCCAGTCACCCTTTATGGTAATAGCTGAGTCTGTTGCATTGAGCGTTCCGGCAGATTGTATATCGACATCACCATCAACATTAAGGGGCTGATTGTTTAAGTTGAGAGTACCCCCTGCGGCAGTGAGGTCCCCGGTCACCGTGAGAGAATTACCTAGAGTTACCATATTCGAAAAACCTGCTCGCAGACTAAAACTGCTTAGTGAGATATTCAAATCCCATGTGCAATTAGTAATAAAAGTGCTATCAAATACAACACTGTCTCCATTCACAGGTATAGCCCCCCCTAACCAGTTATCAGGATTAGATGCAAGATTATCTGTGCCTCCGCCAGTCCATATGCGGCCTTTTACTAATCGAAGAGTGTGAGCGGCAGGTTTTGTTATTTTGCCTGAATACCCTGATGTAACAGCAATTGATGAAAGTGTATAATCCATGTCCCAGGTACAATTCTTGTTTGTACTATTAAAAATGACATTGTCTCCTTCTTCAGGAAATAAATTCGTACCTGACCAGTTTGCATGGTTGGATGCCAGGTCATTTGTCCCCCCTCCTGTCCACGTTAACGTCTTAGCGCTAGCATTATCATGAAAAACCATGCACGATAACACCAGGAATAAATACATCATTGTTTTTTTCATATGCACCTCTTCTCTGTTGTCATTGGTAATTTATATGTTATATAGTATTTATTGAATTGCATGAGCCAAATATTTATCTCTCTTTAATTTCTTTATTTCAGCTTCCAGTTCATCCATCTTTTTTTGCTGATTGTCCATAATCTGTTGCTGTTCTTTCATAGCTTCTATGAGAATGGGGATTAATTCTGTATAAGCAACACCTTTATAGCCGTCAGAATTTTCCTTTACTGTCTCAGGCAGTATCTCTTCAACCTGTTGAGCTACGACTCCATAATGTCTTCCCCTGTCAAAGTTCTCCTCTTTAAATTCCTCGGTTTTCCATTCATAAGAAACACCATTAAGGTTTTTCACTTTTTCCAGGGCGTTATCTATAGATACGATATTCTTTTTGTACCTCTCGTCAGATCCCTGGTGACCTCCACCGTTATACCAGATAGATCCATTTACATAGAGTTTGTATGAACCGGGATTAGTAGTCCCAATACCAAAGCTGCTTTCCGAATACCATGCGTTTGAGCTTGGATCGTATCCGAATTCTCGGCTCCACTGCCACGCACCATCATCATTTGGTGCCAGAAACAGCCGTCCATTAGCCATTCCGAACATATATTCATTATTTGAATCAACAACATCTGTAAACTTTATATAATTATTCTGAGTACTGCCTTTAACTTCATTTGAAAGTGTTAGCAATCCACTTGGATTAGTCGTACCAATGCCTACATATCCATTAGCTTTCACAACAATTTCAGGATCTTCTGTACCAGTTATCATGCCACTATAAATCTCCAATGTTCCTGAAGATATTCCAAAACCATAGAAGTCATTGCCATATTCATACACAGCAAGCTTCTTTCCACCACCGCTACCAAGAGATAGCCTGTAAGTTGGGTTTGTCGTTCCTATCCCAACATTGCCAGTTGTATCAAGGATTAAATTCCCTGCATTCCCATATATCTTATGTTCCTTATTGGAACCAAGAACCAGATCTGCCCCGGCTCCATCACCGTTAAGAACAATTCCGTAATTGTTTTCATCTCCACCTTGAAGACTCTCAATCCAAATTCCTGATAAATTGGCAATATCAACTTTTCTCCCCCCACTATCACTATAGTCCGCTACATAAATTCCGTAATGGTTACTTACATTAACAACTCCGCCGTAATCAGAACCCCCATCGTAGATATCGAATCTGGCCCCATAACTATCAGCAACATTATATGTTAATCCTGCCGCGATATTATATCTTCTGTTAAGAGCATAACTGAAACCTCTGACATCAGTTATGTCAACCGTACCGCTACCGGTTGCAGAACCGATCTGAAAAGTATAACTTGAGGCACTGCCGCCATAAACTCCTGACTGTGTAGAATCATGTACTAAAGCAATCGTGCTGCTCATACCATTAATTAAAGCAGTTCCGGCAGATCGGGTTGCTGTTATGTTAAGTGTATTCATAAATGGATGGGTATTATCTGTGGCTGTTCCATTGACGTTTAATCCTCTTCTTGGATTAGTAAAAGTAAAAGATGAACCAGTCCCTGGTGCAGTAGAATCAATTACTTGTAGTCTGGCTGATGGTGTAGCTGTCCCTATCCCCACATTCCCCTCAATAATAAAATCACCATCTGCAGCAAATACATTAACTCCTATTAATAAAAAACCTAGTATGAATAGCATGATTTTTCTATTCATTATGTGCCTCCTCATTTATATCTAAAGGTAATCGTTGAAATTTAGACATGAGATCTTTAGATTCCAACTGCCTGATTCTGTCATCCATTTTCTTGATGATGCCTTGCTGCTGCTTTACCACCTTTGTCAGTACAGCAACAATGTCCATGGAACTTAGACCGTTACGGTCTTTCATTGCTACAAGGTCCGGTACATCTTCAGCGATAAACCCAAGATACTCTTCATCTTTTTCATTTTTGTAATTATATTTTTGTGGCTTCAATGCCAGTAATGTTTCCATTGCTTCCTTATCACTCAGCTCTCTTATGTTCTCTTTGTCCTTCCTGGAAGAATTATTCGTCCATACGCCAGCAACTGTTACATGAGCGCCACTTGCCATGTGTAATGGATACGCAGGATTATCCGTTCCAATGCCAACATTACCACCTTTAATAGAAGTTTTTAAGGCTTGGACACCAAAATGTCCCATACTATAGCCATTAGCATTAGAACCCCCGAAAAAGAAAAGCTTTGTCGAAGCACTTGGATCATCGACATACATTGAAACTCTATTTGGCACATTATGATCAACTATCTGGAGAGTGTCTCCATGACTATCTTCAAATAATGCACCTCCATTTACATGCAGTTTTCTCAGAGGACTTGCTGTCCCAAGTCCTATGTTGCCATTATGTAGTATGGTCATTGCCCCTTGAATAGGCGCTGTTCCTCCTATACCCCCTATTTGCAGTTTGCTTCCTGATGTCGTATTAACCCAGAATGAACTATCTATTCCATATTGCAATCTTAAACCATTGTTAATTGAGGAACCACCCAAAATGAAGATATTACCGTCATAAACAGTTAATTTTTCCTGATTGTATGTTGTACCGATAGAAACATGGTCATTTGTGTTAACTACTAGTGCATTATTCCTAACCGAAAAACTGCCGTGAGGTATCGTAACACTAGCACTATCATCATTCTTAGTTTTTATAATTACGCCTTCTCTACCATAAATATTTATACCAGTCTCATTATTTCTTGTTATATAACCAGGAGCAGATACTCCTCCCCAAAATATATTCCCACCTTCTGAAATACTAAACCCTCCAGGAGCACCCAAATTAAATCTCTCATTATTACTATCCCAGGTAATACTACCCGTACCAGTATATCCTCCAAATGTGCCTCTAAACGTAAGACTTGGTGCATTCTGACTTGAAGGACTCTCAATTAGAAGCCCGACCCCTGCTTCTTGTGATATATGCAAACGTTGTTCTGGAATATCCGTCCCGATCCCTACATTCCCCTCAATTACAAAGTTACCTTCACCACCTGTCTCTCCCGTCTCTCCCGTAGATGTGTCGAACTCAACATGGAGTACGGGAGCTGCTGACGGTACACCGTCGTAGGACTCAGCAACACGCTCACCCGTACCGGTGATGATGATTGCCAGAGAATTACCGCTTATCCACCCATTACTACTGGCCACAATCTCCTCGATTATGGACGCAATGTTCGGGGTCTGCTGAGCTGTGCCTGCTTCACCTACGGTAGACCATGGATCGGGTGTCCATACAACAGATGATCCGGTCAAAGGTCTGGCTGAGAGGTTGCCAGAGACTGATGTAAAGCCCTGTGCATCAGCAGATGATTCACCCTTTATTGTAAGGTTTGTCGCGCCCGAAGGTGTCTCGTCTACTGTGAACTGAATGTAAGCATTGATTATTGTTGCATCAGCTGGAATATCCACACCGTTAAAGCGCAGGCCGACCTTCTGATGTCCTGACACCAGGTGAGTATCATAGGTCAACTCGAGGTCACTGCTGCTAAAATACATACTTCCATCGACAAGTTCCTCCACATCGTCCGAACCATTGGCAACTGGAACCGATATGGTTGTGGAAGCTAAACTGTATTGACCTGGAATCAGAAATATTAATGTAATAATAAAAACCATTGAAATAGATTTAATAGTTTGCATAGCCGTCATCTTCATCATTCTCCTCCTTTTAAATCGTTAAAATTAATTGGATATATATCTGGTTTATTAAGAATTGTGTGTAATTTGTCATTTGGAATAGGTGTGGAATTAAACGAAAGAAACTCTGGAACGGGTTTACTGGAAATGCAAATCTGGCATGTTAGATTGTAAGTACTTCCCACCGATACCCCCTGCGATGCAGATTTACAAAATTAAAAAGTGGATTGAATAGTAACGAAGATCTAACAAACCCTGAAATAATTTTATAGATTTATTATTTATATGTCAAGAAAAAAATGATAACAAAAAAGAAAAGACAGGTGTTGGGTCATAGGTAAGGGGTCATAGGGGACGATTTTTCATTGGGCGTTGATCGTGAAAGGAAAAAGGCAGGTGATGGGGAGAACTGTAATCCTAGGTCCATAAGCCGGAATTCATGATAGATGTTCTTATCATTATTATATATGTTACTATTGAGCTGCTGGAGCAGTCCTGGGAGGAGGCGGTACATTACGTCTTACGCGTCTCGGTCTCCGCTGACGGGGTGTTGTTGCCGGTTTTTTAACACTCCGCCTGACTTTTCGTTGCTGTACCGCCTGCTTTTTCGGCGTTACGATTCCCTTGTCTTCTCTTAACTTTACTTCTAAAGTTTCACCATCCTTTACAAGAACCACTTTATCTTCCAGGATGTCTGTAATAGTATACCCGGATATCAGTTCATTAAGTTTGTATGTCTTTGTGGCCTTTGATTCGCTGTCCTGGAGTATGGCTGTTTTCTCATTTTCCAGAATAATTGTACCAAACAGCTTGGGAGGGTTTTTGGGATCTGTTTTTTCAGCGGTCTTTTCAGCCTTCTGATTCGGAGCTGACCTTGACGGCCTGAACAGGTCCTTCTGTGTTATCACGTTATACAAAGCCTCGTTAAAGACCAGCGCTCTCCCGGTGGTTATATCCTTTTCTTTTTTCTGCTTGATCTCTGAAGATAAAGGAATACCCGCAGTGGCCCTGTACGTCTGGTAGAGTTTAAATCCCAGAAAACTCAATACCAGTATTAAAATCAGATTTATTAAAAAATAATTACGCAGCATTCTTCGCCTCTTTTTTATTCCCGTCTTTTCCTTCTGTATTTCGGATAAATCCTGTTACGACAAGCGTTGTATATATCTCCTCAGGCCTGCTTATATTTGTTACCCTGATTTTTATCTCAGAAACAGTAAGCAGGAATGAAGAGTTTCTTAACCTTACCATAAGCTCCTGCAAACTTTTTGTGGATGTTGAAAAACCGATTTCAACAGGAATACCAAGGTAGTTTTCAAGCACAACAGGATTGAGTGTCCTTTCAAGTTTCACATCTATGTTTGACTTTGATGCATTGTCTTTGAGAAATTTCTGCAGAGCTGCCGCGGCAACAGGAGGGGTGTTTCCCTTTAAAAGAGTATTTTCCAGCCTGTTAAGTTCAGCTTCAACTTTTTTAGCTTCATTATCAATATTTTTACCTTCAGCTATTCTGTCCAGCTGCTTCTGAAGTATATAATATTTATCATCGGAAACATCCTTAAGCCTGTCTTTAGTAACGTTATACCATGTATAGAGCTGAAAAGACAGTATAAAAAGGAGCGCAATTCCACCTATGACAAGAAACTTCCTTTCTCTCTCATTTACTTTTATCGGGATATTAAGTTTCATCAGTTTTTCTTTTCTGCTGCATCTGTTACATTGCCGGGCCTTACAATTTTTGCGCTCAGTTTAAACTGTTCCTTGTCCTTTGTTTTCTTGATGGGACCGACAAACTCAACCTTTTCAAAGATGGGAGAATCTTCGAGCAGGGAAATCAATGATGATGACGATTCAGCAAACCCGTTTATTATGAGTTCCCCACCTGGTTTCCTGCTGTCCTTTAACTCCAGTCCTTTGTAATTGAAATTTGATACCCATGAGTCATCAGGTATGACACGGGTAAGCTCAGCAAGAATTTCGAGTAACAACTCATTGTCTTTGATTGCCTTTAAGAATGCAGCCTGCTTTTTAAGATGATCAATTGCTTCTATCTTTTTTTCAATCTCCATAACTTTCGGTTCATTTTCAGTAAAGGCCTTCTCCATCAAGGCCAGATGGTTTTTCTGCTTGACCGCGTCTATGACCACTATACCAATAATCATGATAAATATGAGAGCAAGAAATATTTTTGATGTCAGAGGGGCAATAAAACAGGCTCCCACAGAAGGCAGAATATGCGTTATATCCTCACCATTCAGCTGCCCTGATATAACTCCGACCTGTTCAACATCCAATCCCAGCGTCTCCCTGAGTTCCTCAGGAGAACCCGATCCCATAGCAGAGATATTCCCTGCTATGATAAGTCTGTTGAACTGACCCGCAGCTACTGTTGATTGCATTTCCGTCATATAATCCCTTATTTCACTGATCGATTCATCTAATGGCCTTGTGGCATTCAAAATAAATGACTTAACATTTATACACATTCCATCCCTGCTTATTGCGACACTTGCACTGCCCTTATCTACATAGATAGATATATTTTTCTCCCCCTTTTTCCCGAACATGTCCGACTTTCTTACAATTCCGATTATGTCCTGCCATCCTCCGGCATTAACCTCATTCAGCTCAATAGTGTTAAGCACCGCAAGTGAAGATGTTGTTATCGCATCAGGCTGAAGCGAAAGCTTCTCAAGAAATCCATTAATAAAATCTATTTTCCCCTTTTGAACAACCACGAATACCATGGAGTACATCGAATCCTGCTCATCCATTACGAGAAAATCATAGGCAACTTCATCAATTTCAAAAGGGATGTGACGCTCTATTTCAAACCGCATGAGGTTGGCTATTACACCACTCCCCTTGCCTTTCATGGAGGGAACGTCAATAAACCGGGTAATAGCCCATCTATCTGGAATGCTTACAAAAACCTTATTGACGTCAACTCCGTTCTGGATGATAAAATCCCTCAGTTCATCAGGAACACTTTCATCATCTCTCAAAGGAAAGATGGATGAGGCCAACAGGGAGATGCCTGAAAGATTATTCTTTAAATACGCTACGGCGATGGAGCCTTCCCTGAACTCCAGGCTGATAAATTTTCCAGACATTTTATCCGATAAAATTGTCATTCCAGTATAATATCTCCACGTTTTTTTCTACTATTCTTACAACAGATTTTATTGATCGCTTTATAGACCCATCCATATTCTTTCCTGTAGAAACGATCGTAAAATATTCTGACGACAATTTGCTCTTTGGTATGTTTGAGCTGTAAATAGGTCCTGCTTCCCGCATAATTAATACCGTTTGTGCATTTGTTGGGTTTAATGCAATGTCAAGAACCGGTTCTGAAGCAGTATTAATATTTACCAGGTTTGATCCATGTGTTGTTACGTACTGTGCAACTCCATTATAATATTCATCGTCTTCTTCTTTATCTTTAGACCCATATAAAATATCATTTGTAATCCCTTTGACCAGCAGCATTTCCTCAACCGTGCTGAATGGCCCGTCTTTGCAGCTATACGGGTTTTCAAGGGACGTATAATAATCCTCCTCCGCCCCGTTCAGCCTGTGCAGATCATTGTCATCCCTCCAGTCAAATATTGAATCAACAATTATATCCACCTCAGTAATATCAACGCCTGAATCATGAAAAAGGGCCTTTAGCTGGCCTTCCGTAGCAGTGTTAATATTCAGCTTTCCGTCTTCATCGGTAATTTTATATTCAAAGCTTCCTCTGCCCATCTCATCTTTCCTTATCGGTTTTTCTTCCTCATCTCCAAACAGCAGCATCCCCTCTTCATCAATATACATAACCTCTGTTCTATTAACGGTAAGCAATTCAAGCTTGGCCTGCTCGATTCCGGCAAGCGCCAGCTGATACGCTTCCTCTTCTTCCTTAAAGTTCCTTGCTATATTGATTTCAGTCCTCATCGTATAGGAAAATTCCCCTACTATAGCGGTAAGAACAACTATCACCCACACGACCAGTACCAGCGCCACGCCTCCGCTCTCATTATATATGGAACCGGACTTATGAAAATTTTCATTTGTATGTACAGATATCACTCTATATTTTCCTTCTTAGCTGATGAGCCATGTACCAGATTGATCCTGAAGGGCTCGAAATAAGAGATCTTGACACTGACAGATTCAGGAAAAGACTCCTCATCATCATCGTCCCAAGAGTCCTTCCATTCATCCTCTTGACCATAATAATATTCAAATACGACCTCTTCAATGTCAGAATCCAGGATTTCTTCATCTCCCTCGATCTTGTCCAAAACATCTTTATCAGGCAACATTCCTTCCTTGTAATAAAGTACCCCTTCATTAAATGAGTACCTCACCCACTTAAGCCCTCCATAGGAACTATCCGCAAGAGTGGTAACAAAGAGGATCGAATCATTTTCACCCCTGAATAAAATAGATTCTTTGTTCTCATCCTCCAATTTTGTCCTGTACAGATAAAATGATTTTAGCTGCTGCGTCAGCATACCGGACAGTATCCGTAATTTCTGTGTCTCAACTGTTTCTGCCTCCCCTTTTTCCCAGGAATTGACCCCAATTCTGAAACCCTGTCCCATTATGAGCGCTATTAAAGTCAAAATAGTAATGGACACGATCAGTTCAAGAATGGTAAAACCTGATTTGGATAAAATGGCATCAGGTATGTTCTTATTTGTAATTATCATTCTATCCCTATTAATGTGATTCATATACATACTTACTTTTTGAAACGACATAAACTCCATATAAGATAGTGTCATTTGCATATCAACCTTCATCAACTGGAAGGGTCTTCAGACTCACCAACTGAATAGACTTCGGTTTACTCAATGCATCGCCCCACGATATAATGACTATTAATTTCATTAACTTATAGCCACTTTCTTCAGGCTCTTCATGAGCTTCTATTTCTGTCTTCCAATTAAATCCGTCATCAAAATTCCCGCTGCCAGGCACCGGGTCATAAGATAGTTCCTCCATTGTATTCTTTGCATGAACAACTGCCCGGGTATAGTCACATGAAGTCCTGCTGGCCCTTAGTCCTCCTGAAAAAAGCTGCATAATCATCACAAGACTTATACCTACGATTGCCATAGCAACTATAACCTCTACGAGTGTAAATCCGTGAGTTCCTTTAATCTTCATCTTTGAACACTTCAATCTTTCCTGTTATCCTGTTTACATCGATAAAGAAAATTGCCCCGTTTTCCTTCTCCAGCTTGATTGTCCCGCCTGATGAATTACCGTGCGGGAAAAATTCCATAAACTGGACATCCGCGTCATCATCATCTATGGAGATACGCAGGTCTTCAGGCAACGGTCTGGAAATAACCGGAAGCCCCTCCTTCTCTTTATTATCTTCTCCATCTTTATTTTCAGTTTCATCTTTATCAACATACAACCTTATCTCGCCTTCCTCTTTATTGATGACAAAACAGTACGTCCGCTTTTCCGATACAGCATGGTTTCTTGCATACCTCAGTACCGATGAAATCTCCTTGGTAACAGTCTTCATCGCAAGTCCGTCAGAGCCTCTGCCTATCATTATTCCCACGAGTCCTGAAGCAATTCCGATAATCACTAAAACAATGATTAACTCTATGAGAGTAAACCCGGCACTGCCCGACCGTGTCCTGTGGAATTTCACGTTATATGTATCAGGACATTTCTGTCTTCCCGTCCGCATCCATTTGTCACCATCTTATCTCAGGCCTTTCCAGCTGACAATGTCCCTGTCTTCACCCTCACCACCTTCAGCACCGTCTGCGCCGAAAGAATACAGATCATAGTCTCCATGGCTGCCCGGTGATTCATAAATATACTCTTTACCCCAGGGATCAAGGGGAATCTCATTTTTCCTCAGATATGGTCCGTCCCACTCTTCAGCGCCGGAAACAGCTGAAATCAGGGCCTCAAGTCCTTCACCGGTTGCCGGGTACTTTCCAACATCAAGACGATATGAATCAAGGGCCGTTCCAAAAAGCTCTATTTGCGCATAAGCAGCATTTGTCTTGGCGGTCTCAAGTTTACCAAACATTTTTGGAACTACAAGGGCTGCCAGAAGTCCCAGAATAATCATGACAACCATCAATTCAATCAGCGTAAAACCACGCTGACATCCTGATACTACCTTTCGTTCATTATTGCTCATGAAAAACCTCCAATTGAAAGTAGTTGGTAGTTGGTAGATAGTAGCTGAGGGAAATAACCTCAAGACCCTTAACTACTAACTACGAGCTACAAACTAATTTATTTATTCCTAAAATGGCAATTCATTAATACTGAATATTGCGGTAAGCATGGCAATAACAATAAAGCCTACTACAATTCCCATTATCAAAATCAAAATTGGTTCCAGCAGAGCCAGCATTCGTTTTACCGTTGTCCTTACCTCTGAATCAAAACGGTCGGCAATCTTGATAAGCATTTCGTCCAGTCTTCCGGTCTCTTCACCAACCGTAACCATGTGTACTGCCAGAGGTGGAAATATTTCACTGTTTCTTAAAGGCTCGGCTATTCCTCTTCCCTTTCTCGTGGCCTCCCGAACAGAAGAAATTATCTCGGAAATCTTGTCACTGCCCAGGGTGCCTTTTACTATCTGGAGAGCATTAAGTATGGGAACGCCGCTGCCAAGAAGGGTACCGAACGTCCTTGCAAATCTGGACACAGCAGCCTCCTTATATAACTTTCCAAATAAAGGTAGCTTGAACTTTAATTTGTCCCAGTAACGTCTCCCCTTTTCAGTTTTTACATATTTTTTTATTGCTGCAGCACCTCCGAATGCTAACAACAGTAATAACCACCATGATTTTATCAGAGCATTGCTTATCATAATCAATATGACCGTTGGCAGAGGCAGTGTCTCTCCCATATCAATAAATATCTTTGAAAACTGCGGTACAACGAATGTCAACAGGATGATAACTGCAGCACCACCAACAAAACTCAAAAGAACAGGATATATAAGTGCGGAGCGGACGTCTTCCTTAAGTGCCTGGGAATTCTCCAGGTAAATTGCCATTCTTGCTATGGTGTCTTCTATGAAACCGCCGGCCTCGCCGGCCTTCATCATATTTACAAAAAAGACAGGGAAGACTGCAGGGAATTTTGCCAATGCGTCAGAAAAAGATTTCCCGCTCCGGACCTGGGACATCAAATCCTGTAAAAGCTCCTTGAGCTTTTTCTTCTCAGTAAGATCAGAAAGGATTGATAGAGACCTGTCAAGAGTAAAACCGGCCTCAAGCAGTACTCCCAACTGATAGGTAAACGTCATAATGTCTTTTTCATTAATACCGCCCCGGATGGTAGACAGAAAACGGTTTAATACTCCCTCATTATCGACCGCCCTGGTTACCTTTATAGGAAAAAATCCCATGTCCTGAATGCGGTCAATTGCTGAGCGCTCATTAGCAGCTTCTATTGTATCGGTAACAATGTTTCCTTTCCGGGTGGTTGCTTCAAAACGGTAGGTATCCATCAGATCCCCTCTTGGGAAACGCGGAGCACTTCTTCTATGGTGGTTATGCCCTCGGTCACTTTTTCCCAGCCATTGTCCCTCAACACCTGCATACCCTTGTTAACCGCTTTTTGTCTGATAATGTCAGCGCTTACCTTATCAAGAATTAACCTTCTTATTTCACCATCGACGACCATAAATTCAAAAATACCTGTTCTTCCCCTATATCCGGTATTCCTGCATTCATCACAGCCAGCACCATGATAGGTAGGGACATTAGACAGATCCAGCTCGGCCTTATCAATTATTTCCTGTGCAGGAGTAAAGGCCTCTTTACATGAAGGACATATGACCCTCACCAGTCTCTGGGCCAGCACCCCTATCAGTGATGATGATACAAGAAAGCCCTCTATACCCATATCAAGCAGTCTGGTCACAGCACCCGGCGCATCATTGGTATGAAGTGTGCTGAAGACCAGGTGTCCGGTAAGCGCAGAATGGATGGCTATTTCCGCTGTTTCAACATCTCTGATTTCACCGACCATAATGACATCAGGGTCCTGTCTTACAATGTGCCTGAGACCGCTTGCAAAGGTAAGGCCTATCTGTGGTTTGACCTGGATCTGGTTAATCCCGTCTATCTGATATTCGATAGGGTCTTCAACCGTAATGATCTTTTTGTCGTCAGAATTTATCTTATTTAACGACGCATATAATGTAGTAGTTTTACCGCTGCCCGTAGGTCCGGTAACGAGCAGCATGCCATAGGGCGTAGTAATCAGGTTTTCATACTTCTCCCTTGTCCCGGCAGGAAAACCGAGATGATCAAGCACGATTAACGTGCTTCCTCTGTCAAGGATCCTCATTACAATGCTTTCGCCGTAGATCGTCGGAATTGACGAGACACGAAGGTCTATGTCCCTTCCAGATACCCTCAATTTGATCCTGCCGTCCTGGGGCAGTCTTCTTTCCGCGATATTAAGCCTGGACATTATTTTCACCCTAGATATAACTGCAGGCTGGATCCTCTTTGGCAGGGACTCAACCTCTGTGAGCGCACCATCAATTCTGTACCTTACCTTGACATTGTTTTCAAAGGGTTCTATATGTATATCACTTGTTCTCCCTTCAACAGCACGGGTGATGAGCATATTGACAAGTTTGACAATAGGCGCCTCAAATGCCATGTCCCGCAGATGATGAACATCCTCCTGCAGTTCCAGCCCATCAGTTTCAGCCTCTTCTTCTCTCATGCCCTCCATAATGTTGGTCATCTGGACATTACTGCCAAAGTACTGCTCAATAGCCTCCATAATATCCTTTTCACTGCTGAGAAAGATTTCCGGAGGTTTCGTTGAAAATATCTTCAGGGCATCTAAGACATATTCATTCAAAGGATCGGCAGTTGCAATCTTCATCATGCCGTTGTCCATGCCAATGGGTACAAATTTATACTGTTTCATGAATTTGACAGTAGGGTATGCTTCGCTTGGAATTGTCTTGGGAAATTCTGAAAACCTGAGATACTTTAAATTAAGCTGGGAACTGAGGGCCCGAAGCATATTATCTTCAGTTATAAAGCCCAGGCTTACAAGTATGTCGCCAAGGCGCCCTTTGAGAACGTCCTGTTCCTTCAGGGCTATCTCAAGCTTTTCAAGTGTTATCAGGTTAAGGTTAAGCAGGGTTTTACCCAATAGACCTGCTTTTTCTACTCCTGTTACTTCATCGCTCATCGGATTTTGTCGAGTTTATTATCTCGGGAAAAGGCACGTTCGCCTGATCTTCCTTTTTGCTCAGAAATTCTTTTATATCCTTCAGCTTCCCGAGGTATTCAGCTGTGACCTTATTTCCTTCAGACTTGTTTGTTATTACATGGGGAACAATAATAACAATCAATTCCGTCTTTGCTACAGTACGTTTCGTATAACGGAAAAGATTGCCCAATATCGGTATTTTGCTCAATAAAGGGATCCCCTCATGTGCTTTGGTTGTCTTCTCTTCAATAATGCCGCCTATCACTATTCCCTGTTTATCAGGAACAACTACAGATGTTACAGTCTTTCTTGTAGAGAATTCAGGATAGGAAAATCCGCCTACCGAACGGGCATCAGCAAGCACATCAGATACTTCCTGCTCAATATCAAGTACAACTGTCCTTTCATCATTAATTGAAGGCTTGATTTTCAGCAACTTACCTACTGTTTTATATTCAATATTCTGTGTCAGGGCATCATTAATATTAGTTGTACTGGTTGTGCTGGTGGCTGTAGGAATATCCGAACCGACTTCAATAGACGCCTCTTCCTGGTCCCTGACCAGCAGTCTCGGGCTCTGCAGGATATTTACCTTGGAGTTAGTTGAAATAGCCCTTACCAATGCAGTAAGTTTGTCAGGTTTAAACAATACATATGACAGCCCGCTACTGGCTGTTGACAATGTTGGCGCTTCCTCGGGTACACTCACAGAAGGATTACCGGCCGCTGCATTGCCCGAAACAAGACCTTTATAACCATCATCTATTGAGTGAAGAACAGACCACTGGATTCCAAATTCATCACTACCTGTAATATCAACCTCAGCTATTATAGCTTCGATCAGGACTGATCGGGGATAGACATCAATCTTCTTGATCAGCTCTACCATTTCCCTGTACACACCCGGAGGCGCCAGAATAATCAGAGAGTTTGTAGGTTCAAAAGTTATTATCTCAACCCTGCTGCTGCTGGCGTCATTAGAAGGTTTCCTCCTTGCTACAGTGCGGGGTGTTTTGGTTTTCTTGGCTGTTGAAGCAGTTTTTGATGTCTGGGTTGTTGCTCTTTTCTGTGTCTTAACATCTGTTTCATACAGGGAACCCAGGATATCCGCTATATTTTCTGCTTTTACATTCTGGATAGGATGTACAAAAATATTCTGGCCTGACATGACCTCCTCATCCAGTTTTTTTATCCATCCGGTTACTGTCTGCAACAGAGTGGGACTGCCTGAGAAAACCACAAGACTGTTGATCCTCTCTATCGGGACAAGGGCAATGCCCTCTTTTGTCAGGTTTAATGCGTTGAGTACTTCAGTCAGCTCATTGGTAAGAGTAAGAACATCCGAGTATTTGGGTTTAAAGAAATAGAGCCGTGTATTCTTGAAAGCGTCCACGTCAATTTCATTTAATATATGTAATATCCGGATCAGGCTTGAAGACAGATCATTAATGATCAGCAGATTGTTTCTGGCATTCGGGGTCATACTGCCAACAGGAGATAGCAGCGGAGTGAGAACAGTGGTCACTTCTGAGACAGGCACATATTTAATAGGGACTATCTGGGTCACCGGCCTGTCCACATCAGGGATATCATCAACATTATTACTCTTCCTTACTTCTGTGGGTTTCTGCTTGGCTGCAGCCCCCTGCACTACCTTGAAAAAATCGCCTGATTTTACGAGAGCAATACCATTGACTTCCAGCACTGACTCAAAAACATTCATTACTTCACTTATGGGAATCTTTTTGGCAGAGTGAATTGTTATTCGTGCATCAACCCCG
>CALZJD010000054.1 GCA_945787795.1 Thermodesulfovibrionia bacterium
GTACGTTGATCGTGAATACGTAATAAAACGCAGGCAGACTGCAGAATCAACGATTGACTGATTATTCATAATTCATCGGGGCTAAAAAGTAATCAGTTTATAATCTGCGCTTCCAAGACCTATTTCTTCTGCATACTGAAACTGGTGCTTGTGAGCACTAATCTTTCCCCCCCGTGAGAAGATGTCTCTCCCGTCTGTAAGAACATCAAAACTTGATTTATCAACTGCCAGGATATCTTCTGATGCGAATATTCCCTGGTCATCCAGTATTCTATGGTCATCTCCGCATATACAGTCACATTCAAGGGTTATGTCCGTTGCAAAATTAAGAAAAATCTTCCTTTTCATACGTGACAGGATCCCCATTGCATATTCAGACATCCTCTCGGCAAACACATGCGGGTCTTCATTCCAGTTAATGTGAACCGCGTGAATCTTGCAGGCAGCTATGCATTCCGCACAGCCCACGCATGTTTCAGAGTTTATGTATGCGTTCGTGCTCAGTTCTGATATGGCAGAAACAGGACATACCTCGATACAGGCCCCGCACATGGTACATGTATCGACATTGATCATGGGTTTTATTGAAGAGTGCTGTATCTGTTTGCCGGCACGTGAAGACATCCCCATTGCAACATTCTTTATCGAACCGGCAAAACCTGACATCAGGTGGCCTGTTACATGGGAGAGGACTATCAGATCATCCAGCATCTTTACCAGAGAGGGGACCTTGATCTGCTTTATATTTTTAAAATCAGCTTTTAATGAGATAGAATCACTGCCAAACACACTGTCAGCAATTATATATGGACAGCCTATTTTCCCGGGTGTAAATCCCTTCTGATAAGCCAGGTGCAGGTGGTCTATGGCATTTTGTCTCTTCCCATGATAAATAACGTTTGTATCAAACACAAAAGGCTTGGCACCCTGCTTTTTCAGTTTCTTAACAAGCATGCCTACGAGTTCCGGTTTAATATACCCTGTACTGCCCATGTCACCAACTGTCATCTTAATCCCCACAAATGATCCCTTGCCAAAGACAGAGAGAAACGGATCAAGTTTGTCCAGCATCCTGATCATGCATTCTTTTACGCGCTCCCCTTTTTCGATTTTGCTGAAATATACATCTGATGCCATCAATATCTCCTTTATTATTACTTCATCGTCACTCTGAATTTCCTGATTAATTTTAGAGGATTATATGACATCTTTGACCGCCGTAATCCTTCCATCCCAAGATCCTGTTCCCTGTTTACAAACAGATTGTCTCCAGCCTCATGTATCAGGAATTCCTGGTTGATAATCTGATACAGCCCCGGGATATCGGTATTTGCTTTTTCCACATGGATCACAAATGTATCATTGGGCATGCTTTCTCCCAGGGTCAGCGCTTCGATCCGTCCTGCAATTCTTATGGCCCCTCCCCTTATTTTGAGATTGTCAAAGTTGAAGAGCATCTGCAAAATTGCACATCGCTCCTTTTCCAGCCCGTAATATTTTTCACACTCCTTTACTTCGCACCAGTCATCTTCAAACTCCAGACACTCATCTACTAAATCAGGGGTGATCTCAAGATATTCATATTCATACAGACTTCGAAATTTATTTACCTTATTTCTTTTATCGTGAAAACTTCTCCCCTTGAGCTCGATCATTTTTTTTACGTCATAGACATAGTCAAAATGATCTCTTTCCTCTCTTGCGATAAAGCGGTCGGAATTTTCAAGATACCTGCTCACAAAGCTCTCCGGCACCCTCTCAAGGCAGGGGTCGCTGGTCCTGTCTTTCATCCAGTCAAACAGATCATCCAGCACAGCCGGCATATTGGAATTACCCACAGGACAAAAAACAGATAGAGGTTCTTCGTCTTTCAGTATGATCAGATTATCCCGGAGAAGAGACAATTTGAAATTATAGGTTGATCTGAAAGCAAACATATTGGTAAATGTGTATTCAGAAGCCTCAAGGGGATATTTTTTCAATAGATCTGTGACCTGTGTCCGATGTGACAAATCAATCTCGCTGAATTCTGGAAATGTATCTATACTCATAACTAATAAGTATATCTTAAATTGCCATGACGTGTGCTAATCTTACATAATGGATGTTCGATCAAACATAAATATGCATTTCAATTGCCTTAACAGGGGAATTCTGATACCATATTTTTGTTCTTAAGAACCTTTTACCCGGAGGCCATAAAACATGTCCGTTATTAATCTGGAAACTCTCAATTCGTCTGCAGCAAAAAGGATAGGACCTTTTTTTGATGAAATCCTCGGCAGCTATCGGGAAAAGATGCATTCTGTTTATGTAACCGGAACTGCCATTACCGATGATTTCGACGACAGCATCTCAGATGTCAATTCCATATTTGTTCTAAAAGAAATGGACCTCAGATTTCTCGAACTGCTCGCCCCCCTGGGAAAAACATACGGCAAAAAAAGAGTAGCAGCTCCCCTTATTATGACCCCCGCCTATATACAGTCATCTCTGGATGTCTTTCCGATTGAGTTTCTTAATTTCAAGTTAATACATGAAACAGTCTTCGGTGAGGATGTCTTTGAAAATATTGAAATCAGCCGGTTTGACTTAAGGCACCATTGTGAAAGGGAACTGAAGGTCAAGCTCATCTGGCTGCGTCAGGGCTACCTGGATGCAATGGGCGACCGGAAACTCCTGACTGAAGGGTTTGTAAATTCCATTACAGGCTATATCCCCCTGTTCCGCGCTATTATTACGCTTCTCGGCAAAAAACCGCCTGCAATACAGAGTGAGGTAATAACGGCCCTGTCTGAAGCTGCGCATATAAATACTGATGTGTTTACACAGGTATTGAAGGAAAAGCACGATAAGATCAAACTTTCGATTGAAGAGCTGAATACAATGTTTGAAGATTATTATGAGGCCACAGAGAAAATAGGAACGATTGTAGATGAAATTAAGATATAAATTATCGGCCTTTTTTTTCCTGACCTTTCTCTGCCTGTCCGTAAATATTTCCTCATCAGAAATTGTTATTCCTGAAAGACCCTTAAACCATGTGGTTGATCTTGCCGGGATCATTAATCCGGATGTTGAGACAAACCTTAACCAGTACCTTCTGGAGCTGGAGCAGAAAACAACTGCCCAGATGGTCATATTAACTATCAAAAGCCTTGAAGGTGAATCACTTGAGGATTTCTCACTGACTGTGGCCCATGACAGGTGGAAACTGGGACAGAAAGGGAAAGACAACGGGGTGCTCCTGCTGGTATCTCTTGATGACAGAAAGTACAGGTTTGAAGTAGGGTATGGTCTGGAGGGGCCCCTGCCGGACAGTCTCGTCGGTACTATCGGCAGGCAGTACCTGGTCCCTTATTTTCAAAAAGGTGATTATTCAACCGGTATATTCGCTGCATCACTTGCTGCCATTAGTGAAATCACTGCTGAGGCCGGTGTAGAGATCACAGGGATGCCAAAGCTGAGAAGCAGGACGTCAGACCGTGGCACGCAGAAAAGAAAGCCTACCCTGCTGGGCAAAATATTTTCCATACTTTTTTTTATTGGTCTGATATATCTCTTTATTAAACATCCCCGATTGCTGCTGTTACTGTTAATGATGAACATGATGGGGGGCGGAAGAAGAAGCGGCTGGAGCAGCGGAGGCGGATTTGGCGGGGGAAGTTTCGGAGGCGGCGGAGGTGGAGGCTTTGGCGGAGGCGGCGCTTCAGGGGGATGGTGAAAAGGCAGCTGTCAGCTATTAGCTTTCAGCTATCAGCTTTAAGACTACAATAAGAAGTATTATAATGAATGCTAAATATAGCGTCATTAATAATTGTGATCAAATCGTCATTCCCGCGATCCTTAAGCGGGAATCCAGAGGTATTGACTCAAAAGACCACTGGATTCCCGATAAACACCTTCGGGAATGACAATTAAAATGCAAGAGACTCCAATCGCAATAAAATATGTCGCTCTGATTAAATAACGATTAACCAATAACAAATAACTTTCTTTAAACGGGAGGCAATCATGTCAAAGGGTTTAAAAACAGCTTTAATAGTTGTGGGAGTGATTTTGCTTTTCGCTTTTATGACCTTCAGCTGGATTAGAAGCGGATACGATAATGTGATAGCAATGGATGAGAATATCAAGGGAAGCTGGGCTCAGGTAGAAAACCAGTTAAAAAGACGGTATGACCTTATTCCCAACCTTATCGAAACCGTGAAGGGTTACGCATCACACGAAAAGGAACTGTTCGAACATATCGCAAATACAAGGACACAGTATTTTCAGGCAAAGACCGTCGGGGATAAAATCCAGGCATCGAACCAGCTTGAGGGTGTTCTCTCAAGGCTGCTTCTGTTACGAGAGGCTTATCCTGACCTAAAAGCCAATCAATCATTCCTTAAACTCCAGGACAGTCTTGAGGGAACGGAAAACAGGATTTCTGTCGAGAGAAAAAGATACAATGAGGCGGTCCAGATGCTGAATACATACATAAGGACGTTTTTCGGAAGATTTTTTGCCTCGTTTGCAGGTGTATCAAAGGCTGAGTATTACGAAGTCCCTGAAGGTCAGGAGGCAACTCCACAGGTAAAATTTTAATTTGTTTCGTACATGGATCTTATTTAATGAGATTCTGTGTATAAACTGCCGTTATTTATTTTTGTCATGCCCGAAGTCTGTAATCGGACATCCAGAACTCATTGAAAAAACTGGATTCCGGCTAACGGACTGCCGGAATGACATGCAGATGAATTGAGTTTATACACAAGCTAATTCATTCATCAACAATCATTTCAACGTTAAGTCCTGTCTGTTAAAATGTCGATAAGACTTATATGAATAAACTGATACTGGTTGCTATATTACTTATTATTGTTATCCCTGCCCATCTTTCAGCTGAAGCGAATAAACTACCATATGATGTTAAGGTCGGCACTGGACTATTACATGGTGATACAACATATCAGATCGGAGGAAAAACAGTTTACAGCGACGGCTCCAGGGAAACCATTCATTTTCCATTGAGTGAACTGGAGTTTCCCATTAATACCTATATGCTCTCTATCAATGGCACGATAGAATTTTCAAAACAATTAACCGGCAATCTTGGACTTAAAAAAACCATTGTGGATGCCTCTGATACATTTAAGGATTCAGATTGGGGAGTATGGCACATTGGAGGAGAACTGCCCCATGATTCAAGCACCTGTCCCCCAACCCTTTGCACAGCTGACAGTCTGGATATATATTCTGAAAGCGATGCAACTCTTGATGCCTTAATATTTGATATTAATTTAAGATATAAATTCCTGGACCGTACATTTAAAAAATCATCATTGGGATTATTTGCAGGTGTGGGGTACAGATATGAATATTTTGATTATAAAGTCAGTGATCTTGATCAGTGGTATCCTTCATTTGAAGATTATTTTGGTTTCGACTTTGGCCATGAATATGAAAGTTCAACAGTGCTCACATATGCTGTTCATTACAATATTGCGTACATGGAAGCGGGAGCATCTATTTCATTATTCAACAGTATTGAAATTGATGGAAGCATCGGGTACTCCCCTCTGGTCTATGTTTTAGACCGTGACAACCATCTTTTAAGAGATAAGATTTCCAGAGGAGAACTTTATGGCCATGCAATGCTGTATTCTCTCAATCTGTCAGGCAATATATGGGGCAACTGGTTTGCAGCAATACATATGAATTACACCAGTATTGACACAGAAGGAGAACAGAAGCAATATATCTCCAATCTCCTTTATGCAACCATTGATGAAGAAGTAACAAGCCACCAGACTTCAGCATTCGTTAACATTGGTTATGTATTCAGGTAGTGATCTTCTCAATTCTTTTAACTGATCCCGATTCCCCCTTGCCACCCATTATGGAATTGCATATAATTTCATAATGACCTGGCCAGGTGAAAAACAGGCGTGGGATCTTCTTTTGGAACTAAATCCTGAAAAAGTGCGGAGGAACGCTAACGTCATGTATGATGAGGAGCTCTCGACGTATGCCCTGATCTGCTTCGGTCAGAATATCAAGGTCTCCCTTTTGGACCGGAACGTCTCCGGCAGCGCTGATACAGCGGACACCCTTATTAATGAGCTTGGGGATTATTCAAGGCTCTCAATACTTAACTATCTGGTTAATGTCAAGGAAATTTCATTAACAGGACAGCTTGTAAGACCTGCAGATTTGTCCGGGGGAGATCTATTCGTACGAGGTACTCATATTCTTCCCCTGGATAAGATTGCTGACCTGTTCAATAATGATAAAGATGCATTTATTAAAAAAGGGCAGGAACTGGGTGGATCACAGATCGAATATGGAGACATATCTTTAAGACTGTTCCCCTTTCCCAGGGTGCCCATTGTTCTGATTGTCTGGTCCAGCGACGATGAGTTCCCCCCGAAATCATCTCTTCTTTTTGACTCAAGCTGCACATTTCATATGCCGATTGACATCCTCTGGTCAACTGCCATGTTGACAGTAGAGATGATGCTTCATCAGGACTAATTGCATCAATCCAGTTTTTTTCTGTAATTTTGAATTTGAATTTTATTATTACTTCTTATGCGCTTCCTTTTTCCTGACCTCTTCAAGCTTCTCAATAAATAAATCAGCCTCAATATATCCAATCTCCCGGAAAACCTCATTACCCTGCTGATCAAGCACAAGAAAGGCAGGCACTGCCGTAACTCCGTACCGGTAAAACTGCTCCGCATCAGCACCGGACACAAATTTTACAGGCACGAAATGCTGATTGATAAACTCCTGCACTTTAATATGTGGAAACACACCTGTTTCCATTCTGCTGCAGGCCGGTCAGTCAGGTCTTATAAAATCCAGCAGTACAAGTTTTCCTTCGCGTGAAGCCCTTTGCAGGGCCTCGCTGATCTTATTTCCCCATGTTATTCCATTTGTCATTAGTAATATAACCCCCTCAAGAAAACTCAATAACATATACTCTGACTTCATTATATTGCATTCTTATCCATAATAATCAACCCCCTTGATCCTGATTTGCGTACGTGATAAAGTTATAGGCACAGGAGGGATGTATGAAAAAAATCTTACTTATTGTTGGTATTGTCTTCGTTATTATAACCGTAACGTTCCTTGTTCTTATCAAACTGTATATTACCCCTGAAAGGGTCAAGGCACTGGTCATCACGACCGCTGAAAAATCCCTGGACAGAAAAGTCAATATAGGGGAAATAGAGGTGTCTCTTTTTAAAGGTATCGGCATAAAAGACTTTGCCATTAAAGAAGCTGATGAGACGAGTGATTTTATCAGCTGTGAAAATTTTGTACTGAAATATAAACTCATCCCCCTGCTTGCTAAAAAGGTCATCATTGAGGAACTGAAGTTGGAAGCACCGCTCATAAGTGTTTTGAGAGATGCTGCAGGTATATATAATTTTGAAACCATAGGCGCAAAAAAGGAAAAAGAAATCATTGAAGAAAAAACTCCTGATGCTGCCAAGGGACTTCCTATCTCTTTACTGGTAAATAAGATATCCATTAACCGGGCACAGTTCACACTCAAAGATGCTACAAAGAAACTGCCTGATATCAAGAGCGGAGCTGATATGGAGGTCACCATTGAAAGCGCTGATGGTGCTGAAATTTCTGCACAGGGAAACCTGGATCTCAGGTTTGACGAGATCAGAATCAACACTCCTCCGGAAAAACAGATCAAAGATGTAACTGCTGCCTTACTATTCGCTGTTCATGTAGGACTGGAAACAGGCACAATAAAAATCGACAGGGCCGACCTGACATTTCAGGAAATTCCCGTATCCTTAAAAGGTGAAGTAAATAAGTTCAATACCTCTCCGGAGTTGAATGTTGCCCTGTCAATGCCTCAAGTTGATGCCGGTAAATTAATCAGTGCTGTCAATCCCTTCATCGACATAAAAGGGCTTACGCTGTCAGGAAATCTGGCTGCAGATACAAAACTGATTGGCCCGGTTGATAATCCGGATGCATTAGCAATAAACCTGAATCTTAATCTAAAAAATACGGGACTAAAATATGACAAACTGGATTCCACTATCACCGGGGATTTTAACGTGGACTATCAAGGTGATAAACTCAAGATCGAAAAGGCAGATTTTTCAATTGATGGTACAGAAGTGTCTCTCACAGGCAACATTACAGAGATCAAAACTTCTCCTTATGTAAACATAGCCCTGTCTCTGCCTGATGCAAACACAGCAAACCTGCAGAAGACCATTTCTCCTTTCGTTGATATGAAGGGACTTAATCTTTCCGGCAATTTCAAGGCAGACCTGAATGTGAGAGGTAAGCCTGACAATACTGATACTATTAAGGCAAGCAGCAATATTGATCTTAATAATATAAATATAAAATACGAAAAAATAGATTCACTCCTTGGCGGCCAGTTAAAGTTCAATTACCAGTCAAACAGCCTTAAGATAAGCAAAGCTGATCTCACGTTTGATGGACTTTCTGCTTCTGTGACTGGAAACGTATCCGGGATCGATACATCCCCCATGATTGATCTGGCCCTTTCTCTTCCGGAATCTGATGCCGCCAGACTGCTTAAAACCATATCACCTTTTGTAGATACACAGGGACTGAAGCTCTCAGGAACACTGATGGCCGATATTAAAGTCAAGGGCAGTACAGACAAAATTGAGACGCTTACTGCTGATGGAACTATTCAACTGGGAAAAGTCGGCATTGATTACGATGATATCTCAGCATCAGTTGATGGTGGCATCCAGTTTAAAAAAGACACCGCAACTATAAAACTCAAAAGTTCAATAGGTGAAAATACGTTGGATGTAAATGGTACTATCCAGAGTTTTATGAAAGACCAGAAAGCCGATCTCAATATTTATTCCAGGAAACTGAATATTGATGACCTCTTAACATTGGCCGGGAAAGAAGCACCGGAAACTGGTGAAAAGAAGGCCGCTGCTTCTACAACCCCGGTTAAAGAGCCCGAGCCTATGGACCTGAAACTCTCTGCCAGGGGTGAGGTGAAAGTCGATTCTGCCTTATACCAGGGGCTCAACATGACTGATTTCCTCATGCAGTTTAGTTTCGATAAAAATAAACTGATCATTTCCAAAATGACTGCCAAGGCCGGCAAAGGGCAGTTTGACTTAAACAGCACCATGGACTTTTCAAAACCGGGATACTCATATAAGCTTTCCAGTAAACTTAATTCATTACATGCTGATGAGGTGGTGAACGCGCTTTTCCCCAAGGCAAAGGACACTATTTTCGGCGTGTTATCGTTTAACCTTACATTAAACGGTGCCGGGACCTTACCACAAAACCTGAAGAAAAACCTTATTGCTGACGGCGACTTCAATGTCCTGGAAGGGAAAATAACAGACACCGGAATATCAGAGGGTCTTGCGTCCTTTCTTAATATCAATGAGTTAAAGACCATTAACCTCAAAAAAGCAGAAGGCACAGTAAAGATCAAAAACAGCATCGCAAGGCTGGACAGTGTTTTTGATTCAGATGACCTTGCAATGGATCCTAAAGGGAATATAGGACTTGATGAGACCCTTGATCTTGCCTTTGATCTGAAGATGTCTCCTGCTTTTACAAAAAAGGCAATTGGGTCAGATATAGGAAATTACATAAAGAGTGACGAAGGATGGGGAATGATTCCTTTAATAGTCAAGGGAACATTGGCAAAGCCCAAGTATACAGTAGACGTGGCCAAGGCAAGCAAGCGGGTCATAAAAAAAGAAACTGACAAACTTATTGACAAAATATTTAATAAAAAAGATTCTCAATCTAAACAGGATGGAGCTGCACAGACAGAGGGCACCGATTAAGGCATTTCAGGGGGTTTTAATAGTCTGGCTTTTGTTGAGCTTACCGACTTATTTTCATGTTGAGAATCTCCTTGAGGTTATTCATATTATCTAATTATGAATGATTATGAACTATCTTTTTGATTGAATATATGAACCTGTAATCACTATTCTTTTAACGCACCAAATCTACAACAATACTTGTTGTAGATATATTTATATCTTATACTTGTAGATATTAATAACTTTGGGAGATAAAATGGAAAACCAAGAAATTACAGTATTCTATAAGTGGACTGCTAAACCTGGAAAATTAGACGAGCTCATAACTATTTATAAGGAAGTTCTAAAGGCGATGAAGGAGAACGAACCGGAGACCCTTAAAATGCAATGTTACATATCCGAAGAAGAGAATGCCATAATTGTTCACGATGTATTTAAGGATGGCTCGGCACTAGGTTATCATTTGCAAGGAACAGCAGGGCAACACTTTCCAAAGTTATCTGAAATTGCAAAGCCCGGTCCTTTTTTCTTCTGTGGTAATGTTCCAGAAGAATTAATGCAAGCAGCAAAAGCAATGAATATGGGTGCAGAATTTTCCACAAACGCTTTTGGGTTTGAACGGTAAACAGTAGTAGGTTCCTAGCCGGTAAAGTTATCAATAAAGCTAATATCTAATATTAGCATTAAGTCACTCAGTTGCATAATAAATAGTTAACAATCAACCTAATATCTGTTATCTATAAAGAATAAGGAGGAATATGTCTAATATAAATAATGAATTGTGGCCCGAACTTCCTCTTGAAGCCTGGCAGGACACATGCTCAACTATCCATATGTGGACTCAAATTGTTGGGAAAATTAGACTGAAGCTTGCTCCGATGGTAAACCACTGGTGGCAAGTGGCATTTTATTTAACCTCACGAGGATTCACGACTTCCCCAATGCCCTTTAATTCAAAGTATTGCCAAATTGACTTTGACTTTATAGACCATGAAATGCGTATTGCTACGGACAATGGTGATTCTCGTTCCATTGAACTGAAGCCTCGAACTGTCGCTGATTTCTACAATGAGACAATGGAATCTTTGAGTGCTCTTGGTATTGATGCGCAAATCTGGACTACGCCTGTTGAAGTGCCTGACAGGACTCCTTTTGAGCAGGATTACACACACTCTGCCTACGACCCTGAATACGCGCATCGACATTGGCGGGTGCTGGTTCAGGCGGATAGAATCATGAAAGAATTTCGCTCTCGATTTATCGGTAAGGTCAGTCCTGTTCATTTCTTCTGGGGCGCTTTTGATATGGCAGTTACTCGATTCTCTGGTAGACGTGCCCCTGATCATCCCGGTGTTCCGAATGTAGGTCGATCTGTTATGGTTGAAGCATACTCGCATGAAGTCAGCAGTTGTGGCTTCTGGCATGGCGCCGGACTTGGAGAACCTGCCTTTTACGCATATGCTTATCCTGAACCGGAAGGATTTAAGGAATATCCTGTTAAGCCTGAAGAAGCGTATTACTTTAATGACTGGGGGGAATTTGTTTTACCTTATGAAGCTGTTAGAAAAGCAGAGAGTCCAGATGATAAGCTATTAGCATTTCTTCAAAGCACCTATGAGGCAGCAGCAATCCTCGGCAAGTGGGATAGAGATTCATTGGAAGACAAATGATAACATTGGAGATTGAACGAGTACCAGCTATGACCTTTTTTGCTTTTGATATTTTGGGATGTGCAAATCAACTTACAGCAAATTCATATGATTCATGGTACTCGTCACTCAAATTGTCGTAATGCATATTAAAGTGAGTTCGATATAATCCAGGAAAATTTATGAAAGCTTGGGTAATAAGAACTGAAGGCGGTCCGGAAAATCTAAAGCTTGAAGATATCTCTAAACCTGACACAAGACAGGGATGGTCACTTATCCGAATCCATGCTTTTGGACTTAATCGCTCTGAGTGGTTCACAAGAATTGGTGAGTCACCCTCTGTAAAGTTTCCGAGAGTCTTGGGGATTGAATGCGTGGGTGAAATAGTTGATGCGGGAGGTGGTCCTTGGAGCAAAGGTACTAAAGTCACAGCGTTAATGGGGGGGATGGGGCGTCAGTTCGATGGTTCTTATTCAGAGTATACCCTTGTGCCAAACAATATAGTGTTTCCAGTGCAAACCAGTTTAACGTGGGAAAAACTAGCCGCACTGCCAGAAATGCTCCAGACAACGCATGGATCTTTGCATGTAGGCCTAGAAATTGATCGCGCAGAATCTTTGTTAGTTCGTGGTGGTACTTCTTCAATAGGTATGGCTGCTTTAGCGCTGGCTAAATACGCTGGATTAAAAGTTGGTATGACGTCACGTAGCCAAGAAAAGATAAAAGATCTCTTAGCAGCTGGTGCAGATGAAGTTTGGGTTGATGATGGTAATTTGAGTGAGCAAATTGATAAAAAAAGAGAGACCAAATACCAAAGAGTACTAGAGCTTATTGGAGCAACTACTTTGCTCGATTCTTTAAAATGTGTCAGTAGAGGCGGTATTGTCTGTATGACCGGAATCTTAGGTAGGAAGTGGATTCTTGATGATTTTCATCCTATTGGCGACATTCCAACAGGTGTTAAATTAACTTCATACAGCGGTGAAGCGGCAGACATTACTCAGCAGAAATTGCAAGATTATCTCGATCTAGTAGAAAAAGGAAAACTATCAATTAAAACCGGCCCCGTTTTCAATTTTGAAAATCTTGTAGATGCTCACCGTTTGATGGATGAAAACAGAGCAAGTGGAAAGATCGTCATTCGTGGTGTACAAGATTGATAAATAAAGATAGAACATAACCTTCTCATGCATTGGAATGCACACCAGCGGTGACGATATTTGCTTGATATGTTTTATGATCTGCAAATCATCTTATTGCTTTTTTGTGAGCTATATGGTGTGCTTCCGTAATGAGGACGTTAACGCTTTCAATCATAAATCCTCATTTTTTACAAACCACTAAATAATTGATATGTCAGTATTAGAAATGATTCAGGCTTAATCAAAATCGTAAGCTTAACCATTAATTTTACACTCCTGATGCAAGACTTAAGACAAGTCACATTAAACTTCAGGGGCCATTTCTTTTTCTTCTTATTCTGATAACAGAGAACAGTACCGCTGACAGGCCTGCCAGTAATACAAGACCTGACACAGCAGGATATTTTATCCCGTACACGAGCGGT
>CALZJD010000055.1 GCA_945787795.1 Thermodesulfovibrionia bacterium
CTTGAAATTGTCCGATGTTACACATTAAGCTGTCAGCGATCAGCTTCAAAATAAATGAAATAGTTCAAAAACCAGGAAGTGAGAAATTCAGCAGGGAGTGTATTTTTTGAATTTACTTCCGGGCGGTCATGATGTATGTGTCACTGTTCTCACGTACTTCTTCTTCTGTTTTCACAACGTTTCTCCCTGAATGTTTAGCGAGATACAGAGCACGGTCTGCTCTCTCAAACACTGAACCGGCAGTATCTTCTTTGCTGAATGTGCTGACACCGATGCTGACGGTAAGCAGAATCTGGTTTTCCTTATATGAAAAGATAGATTTATAAATATGCTCTCTGATGCTCTCTGCAGCTGCCTGTGCCTTATCAAGAGGAATATGTGGAAGAATGATGGTAAATTCCTCACCGCCATAGCGGGCCAGAAAATCAGTTGCTCTGAGTTTCTCATTGACGAGAGCGACAAATTTCTTCAGTACAAGATCTCCGACTATGTGTCCGTAGGTATCATTGATTTTTTTGAAGTGATCTATATCGCACAGCATAAGAGAGGAAGGTACGTTGTACCGCTTGAGACCGGCAATTGTCTCTGTCACTTTATCGTCGTAAGCCTTACGGTTATTGGCCCCCGTGAGCTCATCATGGAGTGATTCCTGCTCCAGTTTTTCTGCCTTCTTTTTCATATCATCCGCTTCTTTCGTAATATTCTTTATTCTGCTTCCCAGTGATGTAAGTTTATTCTCCTTGTCTTTCATCCGCTGCATATCCAGTTCACTTTTTTCATCTATACATTTATTGATATTACTGATTGTCCCCATAACTTCTTTTTTAAGTGTTTCCAGATCTTTTACTTCATCAAAATCCTGGCTGATTCTTTCCATGTTCGTCGACATGTTTTGTGCAAACTTTTTGTTCTCATTATATGTTTCCTGAATGGAATTCACCTCGCTGATAACATGCTCTTCTGTTTCATGAAGATAGCGCATAGTGTCAACAATGAACGTTTCAAGTTCCTCGTTTCTTGACGTTATCGATTCAAAATATTTCTTGACTATCCTGAATGATGAATTCAACCATGTGCCTGCTTCATCAAGAATCGTTTTATTCAGATACTGATCGTTTAAGTAAGCAAACTGACTTCCTAAAAATGAGGGGGCAAGTTCGGAAAATCTGTTCATGATGGTTTCTGTAATATCTCTCAGGAGGTTGATATCGGCTTTTGTTCCTGCATTGTCTGATTCGTCCTTATCACTGCGGTGTGCTTCCGGAGATTCAATTATATTTTTCACAGAGTCTTTGAGGAGCAGACACTCCGCAATCGACTTACTGCTTAACTGTTTACTGGAATCTCTTGAAAGCTCTTTGAGGATATCAAGAACTTCATCAGCAATAACATTGAGTTTCTCCTCCACTGTCGCCTGTTCGGGGATGAAATCACGATCAATGCCCATGAACGGTTGTCCTCTCTGACAATGAGTTATGGGCCTGGTTTAGTATTGAACATGTTATGTACATCATATTTATATATAAATATATATTCTCCTGATACATATATATCGGCTCTTTTAATGATTACTTAAAGCGGAGCAGCCTTTTTTTGCTTGTTAATCGTCAATCTCAGTACCCATTTCGTCATTCTCCTTTCCCACTTTAGGTGGCGTTCTTAACTCCATCAACAAAATCCTAAAGAATTCCAGCCAGTTGCCGTTGAAATGAATAACAGATTATGAATATATAATCTTTTGCAGGGAATAAATAAAAGGGGGTATATGTGAAGAATATAAAAGTATGGGCAGTGTTGGCAGTTATGGCATTATTGACTGTTGCGTGCGGGGGCGGTAACGACGATGGAGTATCTTTAACACTGAACAATATTCCTGCAGCTGCAACAGAGATGCGTGTAGCCGTAGTTTTTGATGGACAGGGAAACAGTGAAAATAAGACGTTCACATATAATGCTCCGATCGGTTCTACTGTGATGGAGGCGATAAATCTATCAGCCGGGGTCTATGATGCCTATTCTTTGTCTGCCGAGGTTGATCTTGATTTAAACAGTGACGGAACGGAGGATGGCATTCAGAGTATCCAGAAAGCTAATGCTGCATTTTCGGATACTATGACAACTGATATTGGCCATCCGTCATCCGTAACAGTAAACAATATGCCTGCAGCCACAACAGAGATGCGCTTCACTGTTCAGTATACTGGAGATGGAAGCAGTTATTATGCGAATTTTGTTTACGGCGCACCTGTTGATCTCTCCATATTTGGTACGACTAATGTGGTTCCCGGGGTTTATGATACCTATTCTGTGTCTGCTACGGTTGATCTTGATACGGACGGTGATGGCACAAAGGATGGTTGTGAGAGGTTCCAGCAGGCTGATGCAGCTTTCCTGGACAATATGACCATTGATTTCGGTACAGCTTCGCCCTGTGCTATCTGATTTTTTCATTTTGACATTCCGTGGTCGTCAGGCATGAGAGACATATAGAAAGTGATAAATTTAGGCTAAAAGGAGGCGTACCTCATGATTATTCGTATTTTTATATCAATGACATTACTTGTTCTTATATACAGTACAGGAGACGCGGGCTGGACAAAAACTGTAACAAAGGGGGGCAAAACAACGGTGACCGGAGATTCTGAAAGCATGGACAAGATGGAAAAAGATGAAAAAACCAGGGCCGCCTATCGAAATGAAATATCCAGTGCCCCCCGCCGACAGTCCCGCGATCCCATAAAGGTAACCTTCCTTAGTCATTTATCGGAAAAAGAACGGAAGGAACAGAAACTGGACAAAATTCATGCCGGCCTCTTAAAGGAATTTGAAGGTGATCCTATTATAAAAGTTGCCAGGTATGATTACAAAAAAGAAAGAAATTCCATATCGCGTGACCGTTCTTTTACCGGCTTAATTCAACAGGCAAAATCGCGTGGAAAATCAGCAGATGTATATGTTCTTACAAGTCTGGGTGCTGAAAATGCTGTTGGAAGAAATAAAAAGAATGGAAAACTGGTTGCGACAAAAGTCCTGGCCTACCGCGCAGAAATTATGTCTGCCTATAATTCTACAGTACACAAAGCCAAACAGAAGGGAACAATCTTTCAAAATGTTAAAATTGTCAAAGATCTGTCAAAGGATATAAAACAAACGATCAAAAATAAAATTGGGCCCGATCTCCCCTCCCCATCAGCTGTTGCCAAAATAAATAAAAAATATAGAACGGCATCGTTAAGAGAAGCCACGGGAATTGAAGAAGGAGATGATGCCAAAACCATTCTTAAAAAACTTTTCAGAACCAAAAAGTGACCGGGGTCAGATTTATTCTGCTAGTCAAGAGCTATATAAATTATAAAATGAACAGTCCGCGTCTGCAATAATGGGTGAGGTTCGCCCGTCCTGAGGCACAGGGTTGAACATTTCACGGAATTTGTCCAATTTTATCCATATCTATCGAAGTTGAACTTCGATATTTTTTAACTTTAAGTTAATTCAGACCTGAAAGCTATAAGCGATCAGCTATCAGCGACAAGCAGTTAGTATGAAGAAAAGAAAGTGACAATGCCTGAAAATTACATGTTTCCGTGCGGTTACAATGCATGCAGCTCGAAAGTGATTACGAATGGCACCTTAAGATTAGTGATTCCTGTACCGATACATATATAGATCAAGATGAATTGTGCGTGTGCAAGTCATTTTTCCGGCCTCTGTCTCTCAAAGCAGTAAAATCTGGTCACGCACAGGCTTACGCATGATATGAGTCTTGAGTTAATTGTGAATGACAGGATATCGCGCTGATTAATGTTTAGAAAAATTAAATATAAAGTCTTCTTTTTCACCCTGGGGTTACTCATCATAACCGTTTGTGTCTCCTCTTATTACTCTGTAAGGGAAATGAACCAGCATATCCTGAAAGAAGTCACGAAGAGAGCAGAAGTCCTGGGAAACAATGTTGCAATTTCCGGGGGGCATCATTTACTCGCCGGGGATGTCATAGGCCTCGACAATCTTGTATATAAGATAAAGAACTCAAACGATGATGTTGAATACGCTGCTATCATCGATATGGACAACAAGATAGTTGCTCACAGTGATCTGCTGAAACATGGAGCGACATTAAGTTCGTCAGCAAAAAAGTCGATGAATGGCCCGTCAGGCACTGGATCGTTAAGAAGAACCGGCAGCTCAAGAGGTTCAATCCTTGAGGTGACGACACCAATTGTATCCATGGACAAAGAACTCGGCTTTGCTGTCATCGGGATAAACAGGTCCTCCCTTTCCACTGCCCAGGCTAAGGCGCACATAACGGCACTTCTTGTTCTTGTATGTCTTCTTCTCCTGGGCACCTGCGGCAGTTTCTTTATGTCATCATACCTGACCAGACCGATCATGGAACTTACATCCGGGGTAAAAGAACTGGAAAGAGGAGAATTGAGTGCACCCCTTTCCGTGTATTCACGGGATGAACTTGGCAACCTGACGCGAGGTTTTAATGAGATGATGACCATGATAACCAGTCAGCGAAACCAGTTGACTGACTATGCGCACAGCCTCGAGGAGTCATATATTGCCACCGTCAGAGTCCTTGCTGCATCAATAGATGCCCGTGATGAGTATACGCATGGGCACTCAAACCGTGTATCTCATCTGTCGAGTCTGATCGGGAGAGAGAAGGGGCTCAGCAATAAAGAGCTTGAAGACCTCGAGGTGGCCTGTCTGTTTCACGACATCGGGAAAATTAAAATCCCCGATTCCATCCTTCGAAAAGAAGCCGGGCTGTCTGACAACGAGATACGAATCATGAACCGGCATGTAGAGTATGGAATTGAGATACTCAGCAAGGCTCAATCCCTGCACCGATTTATTCCCGGCGTTAAACACCATCACGAGTGGTATAACGGCGACGGTTATCCGGACGGACTCGCCGGAGAACAGATCCCACTTTTTGCATCGATAATATCCATAGCCGATGCGTATGATGCAATGACAACAGACAGGCCGTATCGTAAGGCACTCTCCCGCACGGTAGCATTGAAAAGGATTAATCAATCATCAGGGACACAGTTTGCCCCGTCTCTTGTGTCGCTCTTTGTGAGAGTTATAGAGAAGCGGGCGCTGCTGAGCAGGAGCAGACATGAGGATGTGCTTGTAACATGAAGAACATGTTCAGGATTGCGGCATTCCTGCTCCCTGCTGTCATGCTGTTCTTGATTTCGTGCGTTCACAGCCCGAAAGAGGTGGTGATTGAAAAAAATAATCGCAGCGGAGCGGACGCATATGTTGCCGAGGGCAGGTATGAAAAGGCCCTGGGCATCTACCGGGAACTGCTCAGCAGAAACGACCATGACCCTCAACTCCTGCAGGACTATATAGCCACAATACAGGTCCTGAATGAAATGGCTGAATATGAATATACATTGAGAAACTATGCTGCTTCGGAGAGAATAGACAGGCTGCTGCTTGCCGAAATTGAGATGCCCGGTCCTTTGTCTGCCCTAGTCCCGTTACATGAAAAGACGATTAATGTCCGGATCAGGGAATCGCGAATAGGGCATGCCATGAAATTGTCCCAACAGCATATGAACTCAGAAAACTTTCTCATGGCTCTGAACTCACTTAAGGTAGTCCACATGCAGTACCCGGAAGATGATGCCCTTCTGGGGCATTATATTGAGCGGATGGAACAGATCAAAAAGCATGCGGAAAAAGCATTCGGGAAGGAAAACTACCCGGTTGCAGGGCGGGCCTATCATGCTTTAAACAGACAGGTGTCATACATCGAAAAGGTGGCTGCTGAGCCGTTATTTGATGGGAAGTCCTTTGACATGCGAATGACCTTCTGCAGTTCAAGACTGATGAAACAGGCACTGGAACGTTATCGCAACGGTGATCTGCCCGCTGCAATAACATTATGGAAGAACATACTCGAATTCAATCCTTCCAACGGTGAGGTGAAGAAGGCTGTCGAAATAGCATCCAAACAATTAAGAAACGTTGAATGATTAACAGGTGGCAGCAGATATGAACATTTCACCGAATCAGTCCATTACTATCGAAGTTCAACTTCGATGTTTTGTGAAAAAACAAGAGGTCCCGCAAAATATATGCATCCTGTTAAACTGTTGCGCTGATTGAGCCGATAAGGAAGAATCAGGAAAGGAATGAAATAATGAATAACATGCATGTGATTTCAATTATTCAAATGGTTGCAGGAGCAATCATCATAGGTATCTCGATTATGATGTGCTTCAGATCAGGGAACCAGTATGTTAAAAACCAGCAGGCAAAATGGCTATTTCCGATTTCATTGATATTAACAGGAGTGTATCTTCTCCTGGTCATATATTCGATAAAAAAAATGCTGCCTGCTGAAGCTCTGTCAGGCGGCTTTGCTCTTGTCTGTTCCTTCCTTATTGCAGTGATGGCAAAAGGAAACAGGGCCTCAGCACATAGGCTGCAGGAAGAAATTGCAGAACATAATATCAGTAAAGATAAAATCAATGATCTGTCACTGACTGACGAGCTTACCAGCCTGTATAACAGAAGAGGTTTTATTTCAATAGTTGATAAACACCTGATACGGCTCAGGCGTCTCAATAAAAAGGCAATATTATTCTATATCGAATTAAATAACCTGCAGGAGATAAACGGGCAACTCGGATATGAGGAAGGAGATATGGTTTTAGCCAACGTGGGAACGCTGATGACCGCTACCTTCAGACAGGCAGATATTATTGCGCGCATTGGTGATGATGAATTTATAGCATGTTTAGTCGACGCTGATATCGAGGATATGGAAACGGTTAAAAATAATTTTCAAGATAAATTGCAGACATATAATGAGAAAAGATCACCACGATATAAATTGTCTGTAAGCTTTGCTGTTTCAAGCTTTGATCCCGTTATTAATGAGTCTGCATTCGAAATGATATCGAAGGCATCGGCACCGGTCAAGCTGAAAAGAAAGCAGCAGAAGAGCGGGACATTTGCCCTTTCAGAAGATACATACAATAACTTAACGTTAATTGTAAGCAACATGAGCAGCACCTCCTCTTCTGTTGATATGAAAATTTATATTGACGGAGAATTAGAAGTCGATGATACATTCAATACGGGAGTGCAGAATGCCTGGAAACCGTTTCATTTTAAACTTGCCAAAGGAAAGCATAGTATTAAAGCAAAATCAGTGAAAGGCATGGCAACGTTAGAGCAGGAATTTAAAATTAAGAAAGATCACTGGGCTTCCATGGAGTATCATAAAGACGCTGGATCAGATGAGGCAGCACGGTCAATATCCGGAAAATTATTTTTTAAATTACATGATGTTCCCCTTAAACACAGGTTTGTGAAGCCGGTAAAAAAGTTTGTGTAGGGGAAGGGGAAATACTAATTCTTAATTCCTAATTTGTTCAGGTGAAATTGTCCTTATTAACATAACAGTTTCAGCTCATTTCTCCTGCGTAATCTAAAAATGGTATACTTTTACTAACAGGACTCTTTGTTGTACGAAGATCCTGAAATAGTTGAGCTATACTTTTCATATGCAAAACGAGCGCATTGCTAAAAAGACAGGATTGACTCCAATGGTCTATCCAATGAAAAACCGCAGGGACGATCTCATGAAAAGACTGCTTTATGTGGGAATTGCGGTGGTCCTGGCGCTTTCCTTTATTGGATGTGGAGAAGGCCGGGACATTTACATCGCCGGGATCTTAAGCGATCAGCTGGCTGACGGGGACATTGCCTTTGACCCGGTCCAGGATTTATATACCATCGTGAACGGTCCGGATACCCTCTTTTTCGGAATTGACGAGGCTGACCGGAATTTACCGGAATACCGCGCTTTTCTGGATTTTCCTCTTGACGGGTCCACTGATGGGGATCTGGTTCCTGTTGATGCTGAGATCCTCAGGGCGACCCTGGAGGTTTACATCGATGAGGTGAGCTTTGCCGGCATAATTCCTACGCTGCTGGAACTCGTCACGTTTCCCATTAACGGATTGACTTCTGCGGATTTCGACTCTCTTCCATTGCGGTTTCCAAACGGCAGGGATGCCTCTATATCATTTGATTTATTTTCCCGGGACCAGGGCGATTTTGTGCTTATCGATGTTACCTCTTTGATGCGGGAGGCGCAGCGGCGAGGATTGTCAGACTTCCAGGTGCGTTTTGTGCTTGACTTTGATTCGGATATCGGGCTTGTCGGAATCGAGGACAGGCCGCGCGTAGCAGTGACAGCGCCGCTCCTCACTGTGAGATTCCGCTGACCTTCGTCCCCTCACATGATCGATATTAGCTACTGATTCTGTCGGTCTGGATCCTGTTGCTTCACCATTATTATTTACTTCAGTTTGTATTTTCCTGCAACATGTCAAACTTTAATATTTACTTGCGTAATTGCCCGTTTATTTACATTTTAAAACCTTACAACATGTAAATTACTTGACATAAAACAATATATTGTGTAAAGTAATATTACATTCATCGTAAATAATTCTTAATCAATTAAAGCAAATAACGTCATCCGGCACCAGATTTTGCCGCCACGTTATTAAGCCCCATAATAAAATATGAATAAACTAATTATTGGTATATTATCTCTCTGTGTTGCCGGTTATATGTTTATCGCATATTCAGATGCAGAGAAAGTGTATGAAATAAAGGAATTCAACCTGGATGAATATTATGCACTGTGTTTAGAAAGTAATTATGAATCAATCACCGTAGCAAAGAAAGAAGAAGACACATCTCATCTTCAGACCGGTAAATTAACATCTCAGCATCAGACGAGTAAATCAATCACGAGTGCCTATCATCGAATAATCAATAAAAAGTCAGATAAATACAGGATAGAATCATCACTGCTTAAGGCAGTAATAACCGTGGAATCCAACTGGAACTCAAATGCAGTATCCCATGCAGGTGCAATGGGGCTCATGCAGTTAATGCCTACAACTGCTCATGATCTGAATGTAACAAATCCTTTTAACCCTGAAGATAATATTGATGGTGGAGCAAAGTATCTAAGGTATTTACTGGATAAATTTAACGGAAACCTTAGTTATGCCCTGGCAGCTTATAATGCCGGCCCTACAAGGGTAAAACGACATAGAGGCATCCCCCCCATAAAGGAAACTCAACAGTATGTCAAACGCGTCCTTTCGGTTTACAATGACGAAAAATCAATGTACACGACACAGCCTTTAAAATCAAAAATATAAATATTGTATAAGTGATAGTCAGATATTGTCGTTATTTTTCGTTCGTACGTATGTGTCTCCTGTCTTTCCTCAAAATATTCCGCTTACGGTTTTGATTCAGCAAATCACGCCCTATTTATAACACCTCTGGTTTTGTGCCAGAAAGAGTTGAAAGGAATATCGCCTAGATATCAATATACTTCTCGACTTCCCACTTTGTTACCTGCATTTTAAATTCATTCCACTCTCTGGTTTTGATATTGATATATTTTCGATAGAGGTGATCACCCAGTACTTCCTTCATTAATTTATTTTTTTTAAGTTCATAAATTGCCTCAAACAGAGAAGATGGCAGCGTTTCTATTTTTCTCGATAACAGTTTGGCTTTATCAAACTTATATAAATCTTCCTCTACGGGAGCAGGTAATTTTATTTTATTTTCAATACCGTCAAGCCCTGCTGCCAGCATCACTGCG
>CALZJD010000056.1 GCA_945787795.1 Thermodesulfovibrionia bacterium
GTTGATTACAGCCAGGCCTACAACATATCCAATGGAATCGGTCATTGATGTGATATATTTTTTGTGGTCTTTTTTGTGCTCGATAATCTCTTTTGAAACAGCGCCTTCAAGGCTGAGATGTTCTTCCAGGGCGGTCCTGATATGTTTGGGCTCTACAAATTCAGCGTAGTCTATAATTGCGTCGAGTTCAGCGGTTTTAATCACCCCATTGATCGGCCGTAATATACAGCTTAATTTACCGTCTGAACTCCGGCAGCGCAGTTCCTTGATAATTTCAGCGACAGCATTGCTTGAAAACTCCCGAACCTTCAATTCGTAATCAACGGGCAGCCGCTTACCGTAGATCTGTTCGCTTCTTCTTCTGACCCCTGCAGGACCTTCCTTTTCCATGACTTTTCCCCACGTGTTTTCAAACTCCTGCTCCAGGTTAATGAGCTCCTGTTTAATATACTGGGCAACCTGTTTTATATTGTCTGCTGTCTCTGGAACGGATGTCTCCATCTGTATGATTTCTCCCTTGTCCTCGATCCTGCTCAAGAATGCACCGTCACCTTCTTCCTGCAGGTGCATTAACGTATCGTGGTTACAGCAGGCTATGATTATGTTGTCAGCCTTAAGACAGTTTTCAGAACGGTCTGCTGCACCGCTTCCGGTATTCTTTCCGCCCTCAAGCATGTATTCTTTATTCTGCATGATCTCAAGAAGACTGGACATATACCTGGTCCTTACCAGAGTCTTTAACTCATCAATGTATATGATTGGTGCCTTGGCATGAGCACCGAGGTAGGCCCTCTTGTGAATAGGGGTCTGCATGTTGCCTGACTGGTAAGGATCGTGTCTGAACCCGCCCTTCATGTTTTTAGAACTGGGCTCTGATATGCTGACCATAAGGTCTTTATCCTGGCGTGGATCATACAGGATTTCAGGCAGCATGTCTACAATATGTTTCACAGACATTGCTTTTCCCTGATGTGTCTCCTGCTGGACCTTTTCCTGCACCGTGTGATTGTTTTCCTGCATGAACATGAATATTGCCCCGATACCCGCCAGACCGGTAATAATAAACAGGGGAGAAAAAAAGATTCCGCCTATTATACTGAGACAGGCCCCCCAGAGAAGGAACTTTCTTGCTTTTCTTACTGACGCGATCTGGTCTGCCAAAGAGAACGGGTCAATGCTGTTTTTTACCTGTTCTATTTCCGCCCGTATCTTTACCAGGTAGCTGCCTATTTTTGCAGGGTACTCATATGCAAACCGCACATGGTTGCTGTCTTTACCCTGAAAAGCAGCAATGGATTTTTTTGGTCGTATGTAATCACCGAGTGACATGTCCAGTACATGCCTGAACATGCCTGCCAACAGAGATTTGCCCGTGCCGGGTCTGCCGACCATCAGCATATGTCCCCTGTTCTGTGCAATCTTGCGGATGGCCTTTTTTGCCTTATCCTGGAATATGACTTTCTCTATAGGGTCATCCGGGATTTTGATCTGTGAAGTGTCTTTAAGATAGTTCAGGTGCTTTTCAAGATTCTGGGGATATAACAATATTTCCCTGATCCACGTATAGTCATTTTCATTGTACATGTCAGACATTCTGATATCCTCTCATCGAGTCAAGCAGATAGAGCTTACCTGCGTCAGAGTCCGTGGTTTTTTTAATAATCTCAGAATATACACGGGGAACGCGGTCTTTTATTGATTCCAGTGCCTTGAGGTCATGCATAACAGAAATATTTGTAAACAGTTTTTGCTGGTTCGGGCCGGACGTCGGGACGTAGTTAAAAAATACGATGCTCTGATTATTATTCAACGTGTCGGTAATTATCTCCATTTCATTTGGTGCAATATTGTGGGTAATAAGCATTTTACGGTACACCAGGGGCAGGTGTTTTTCCGAGTAGCTCTGTTCGGTCTGTTTTGAAAAAAACAGCTTCAATGGTTTTGCCTTTCCGGTAATGCACAGGTTCAGCGCCTCCTTCAGTTTTGGATCAGTCTGAATGGACTGTTCAAACAGGTGAAGGTAATTAATCAGGATATTGTCATTGACCCAATAATCAAATTTATAATCACGGGTTAAAACGCAATATTTTGTTTGATTATTCTGGGAAAACCTGATCAAATGATAATCATTGTTTGTATTGAACGTTTCAAACAGGTAACCTCTGAAATCAAATAAACCATTCAGGAGATATGCCTTTTTAATGGTTATCTTTGCTTTTTTAGTCAACGAATTAAGTATAAAATTGATTTTATCATTGATGCTGCCCTGAAGGTTAATCTGATATCGGTTCCTGCCAATGTCCTCACAGGTCGCTGTTATCTCCTGTACGCCATCCCTATCCAGGGAAGAAAGTTTTTTATGCACCGGGTTAAAAGGCCTGAGCTGTTCATTGACCCGTATTAAGTGAAGGTTCAGGGCATCATCTTCAAATGATGGGGGATCAAGTTTGGATGTTGACAGAATATCTTCAGTAAATGCGTCTGCATTTTTTTTTGAAGTTTCATTGTTGAAGGTCAGTTTATTCATAAACCGCTTTATCATTCCTGAAGCCGGAACCTTATAATGTACTTTGCAGCCGATTACTTTTTCTTCCAGTTTTATGGGCTTTGGATTGAGCAGATACCGGGTGATCTCTGATATCCTGTATTCAGTCACCGGCCCTGATACCGGTTCAGAAGTAATACTGCTCAGGTCAAGATTAATGATCCGTCCTTCAGAAATTATCCAGGCTTTATTGCGGGATGTTCTATTATGTATATATTTAGACATACTATTTCAGTAACCATAAAAAGGTATAGCGTATTAATTTATAGTTGTAACATTAATAATTTATACGGCAGACAAGGAGGTTTTCTTGAGAAAAAAACAAAAAAGGCAGCAGGTTACCCTTAAAATATAAAATGAAATTACATATAAAATGTAAAGACCTAATTTTATTTTATCTTCGGGATTAATACCCCGTTGCTTACCGGGTGTCCGGCAATTGTCATCCTGAACTTGATTCAGGATCTCATAATAATGCACATATTGAAACTACGAGATTCTGAAATAAATTCAGAATGACACTGTTGCTAATTGCCGAATAGTCGGACAGCCTGTTTACTGCGGGGTAGTTTATTTAATCAGGAAGTGCTGTCACGCATTTCCTTATACGTATTGATCAGACCGTTCGTGGAGCAATCATGGGAGGTTACAGGTCCTGTGCCCGTTAATTCAGGGAGTATTTTTTTAGCAAGTGCTTTGCCCAGCTCAACACCCCACTGATCAAAACTGAATATATTCCAGACCACGCCCTGCGTAAATATCTTGTGCTCATACATTGCAATGAGACTGCCAAGAGAATGGGGCGTCAATTTTATTAAGAGTATCGAATTAGTCGGCTTGTTCCCCTTAAACATTTTAAAGGGAACAAGTTTTCTTATTTCATCATCGCTTTTTCCTGACACCTTTAATTCTGCTTCAACCTCATCAGCTGTTTTCCCTTTCATTAACGCTTCTGTCTGGGCAAAAAAGTTTGAGAGCAGTATGCTATGGTGGTTGCCGATGGAATTATGACTGAGTGCAGGTGCTATAAAGTCACAGGGAATAAGACGCGTCCCCTGATGAATAAGCTGGTAGAATGCATGCTGTCCATTGGTGCCCGGCTCTCCCCAGATTACAGGACCTGTCTGATAGGAAACTTTCTGTCCGCTTCTGTCCGTATGCTTGCCATTGCTTTCCATATTGCCCTGCTGAAAATAGGCGGGGAACCTGTGAAGATACTGATCATACGGCAATATGGCCTCTGTTTCAGCATTAAAAAAATTGGTATACCAGATACCAATTAAAGCCAGAATGACAGGAAGGTTTTTTTCAAACGGGGTTTCCCTGAAATGCCTGTCCATTGCATGGGCGCCTGCAAGGAGTTCAGAGAAATTATCGAAACCAATATAACACGCGATTGAAAGGCCGATTGCTGACCATAGAGAATATCTGCCGCCCACCCAGTCCCAGAACACAAACATGTTATCAGGATCGATGCCGAATTTTTCAACTTCGTCTACATTGGTTGACAATGCTACAAAGTGCTTTTTGATATGAGCGGCATCTCTTGCGGCAGAAAGAAACCAGTCTCGTGCAGTGTGGGCATTGGTCATTGTCTCCTGAGTGGTAAAGGTCTTTGAAGCTATCATGAAAAGGGTTGTTTCAGGTAAGACGGATTTCAGAGTTTCAGCGATATGGGTCCCATCAATGTTAGAAACAAAATGTACTTTGATACCAGAGGTGGCATACGGTTTAAGTGCTTCAGTCACCATGACCGGTCCCAGATCAGAACCGCCAATCCCGATGTTCACAATATCAGTTACCGGTTTACCAGTATATCCATGCCATTGGTGCGAAGTAATCCTGTCAGCAAAACTCTTCATCTGCTTTAAAACACCTTTCACTTCAGGCATTACATCTTTCCCTTCAAGCAAAACCGGACCCCCTGACATGTTTCGTAATGCAGTATGCAGAACCGCCCTGTTTTCAGTTTCGTTGATCATATCTCCAGAAAAAAATTTCTCCATTGCGTCTTTTAAATTAATTTCATCAGCAAGCTCCATAAGCAGCGCCATTGTATTTTCATTAATAATGTTTTTAGAGTAGTCAAGAAATATATCTTCAAATGAAGCTGAGAAACGTTTAAACCTTCCCTGATCCATATGAAACATATCTTTCATATGAGAATGTTTCATTTCATTGTGATGGTCAATGAGGCGTTTCCATGAATTGGTTTCAGCAGGATTAATTTTGTTAAGCAATATGTCCTCCAGAATGAATGATGAATGTATTGAACAGATTGTTCTTTTTGCCTGTTTTGTTAATTATTGATTCACAATTATCAACCAGGCCCTGTATATTGTCAACATAATATGATGCAAAGTAAAGTCATGTCTATTTTGGAATATAATCTGATGTGGTATCACTTTTTAATTGTACCAGGATTTTATTTATATCCTTATCGATCTTTCGTATTTTTGCCAGAGTCAGCTGATAATGTTTATATATCTCAGCTCCATACATAACAGATGACGTATCAGTCTTTTTAATCATTACTATTTTCTGTTTGCCCTGTTTGTTAACAGACAAAGCCGGGTAAGGGCCATGTCTTTTTCCCCTGTTACACTTACAGTTTTTTTTCCCGCATTTTCTGTAGACCCTGAGAGGCATACCAAAGACCATCTCTTTGCCATGAAGTATGCTGATTATATAATTGGTTCTCTGCGTATTAAGCCTGGATAGTTTCTCTTTTAAGAAGGATAAATTTATTGAATCTGGTGTATTCATATCTTATATATAATATTTGAAATAAGTATAAGACAGTAATGGCATTGTTGTCAAGTAGAAGTATTCAAGGAATAAAACCAAATAAAACAAATAGTTAGGTGGATTGTGGCTTTTTTAAAACTCTGAAGTGTTAATTAAATGCAACAGCTTAATATGCGCAGCAACCAGAGAAATGAGGGTGTTGAATTTCAGTAATTCAGATCTTAATGCTGTGGCATTTTGCCATATAACAGTAATAATGATGAGGTATGTAATAACATACATGAGCAGAGTTGAAAAAAAATATGAGAACTTTTAGCCCACAATATACACATGACCTGGAAGGTAAGCTTAAAATTTTTTGGAGCGGCTCTGGCAGAAGATCGCCAAACTGCATGTTGCATGTGATCGACATCTGAGAAGGATCATGTTTTATTGCATTGTCGTATTAATAACTATTTAAAGCTTTCCACCTTGCCTTACATTTTGTTAATAATGCTGGTTAGGAAAGTATGGATCAATTGAGTAAATTCAAGGATAACAGTTAATCGCCTTTTACATGCAATACATCTGGATGAAATTTGTAACTGCTTTGAATACATAAAACATCTTTAGGGACCTGCATAATAATTGTGCATCCTGTTCATTTCCTTATAGTATATACTCGAATCATATTCTTTATAAAAGGAGTCTGTACAGTGTTCCACGTGGAACATGATTCAATTATTTTGTGTTGGGGTAATTCATGTCGTCTGCCCGGGAATCGAGTCGTACCGAGAGGCCAGCCTCGGGAATTGCCCTTGCAGCAGCTTCTTGGCAGACATATAGAGCGGGGCCTCATAAAATTGGAATACAAGTATCAACATATGTTTATAATATCTTGAAAAGTGTATTTATCTGATAAGATAATACACAATTGCAATAAATGATTTCTATTCGCAGGCGAAAAATGAGAGCCTTTGTGAAGAATGTTGCATGGCCTGGCATGTTATTGATTGCAGGTGTTAATTACAGCTGATTCAGTCACGGCAATTATGCCAGTTTCTGTTAGATAAGAAACATGAAATATTATCCACAATAACGTGTGTTCCACGTGGAACATATTAGGGGCTCTGGGAAAATTGACTATTTATCCGCAGTTGTGATACATTTTTACTGGAATGATAAATCAAGGTGTGTTGATGAAATGTTGATTTTAGGTATAGATACATCCTGTGATGACACTGCTGCTGCTGTTGTAGAGAATGGAACTACAATTATTTCTAATGTGGTTTCGAACCAGGATGCAATACATATGAAGTATGGTGGTATTGTGCCTGAACTTGCATCAAGGAAACATGTAGAGCTCATAACTCCTGTTGTTAATGAGGCATTAACCAATGCAAAAGCCGGACTACGTGATATTGATGCAATTGCGGTCACCCATGGTCCGGGCCTTATTGGATCACTGCTTGTAGGTGTATGTTTTGCCAAATCTCTCTCTTATGTTCATGGGATTCCTATTCTGGCAATTAATCATCTGGAGGGCCATATCTGTTCATATAACCTGGAGAGTAAGCCTGATTTCCCATTTCTGGCGCTCGTAGTATCAGGAGGTCACACAAGTATCTATAAGGTAACAGATACCGGCAATTATCAAGAACTTGGCAGGACAAGGGATGATGCAGCGGGTGAGGCCTATGATAAGGTCGCAAAGCTGCTTGGTTATCAGTATCCCGGAGGGCCGATCATTGATGAGTTGGCAGCACAGGGCGATCCTGAGGCAGTGAAGTTCCCAAGGTCTTTTCTCAGGGACTGTTATGATTTCAGCTTTAGCGGATTAAAAACAGCGGTTTTAAATTATGTCCGAAAAAACCCGCATGCCAGCAAAGAGGACATAGCTGCAGGCTTTCAGGCGGCAGTGATTGATGTACTGGTTGGAAGGTCTATTGAGGTTGCGCAAAAACATGGGATTAACAGGATAGCCTTATCAGGAGGTGTTTCAGCCAATAAAGGATTAAGAAATGCGATGAAAGACAAAGCGTCAGAAGCCGGAATTGAGCTCTTCCTTCCCTCAGTTAACCTCTGCACAGATAACGCTGCAATGATTGCCTCAGCCGGATATTACCATAGATTAGATGGTGAAACTGCTTCATTTGACTTGAATCCGAAAGCCTGCCTTCCGCTGGGATCAGCCAACGGCTGATCAGGGGAATCTATCATGTGCAGTGTGATTTCAGGTGGGACCCCAAGGCTGACAGACCTTTATGCACTTCCCTGCAAAATGGGCATGTAAATTCACCATGCTTTGCCTTGTCAGCGCATTTCACCCATATCTGTTTAATCTTTGAAGCGCCCTGGCCTGTGTTTGATTGATCTGATGTTTCTTCGAGTTCTTTCATTATTAATATTTCATCCTCATTGCATAGTATATCAGAGAATAATCATTTCTCAAAATGGTCTGAACCGAAAATGTTGGCCCAGAGAAAAAGTATAATCCCCACGGTAAGGGCAGAGTCAGCAATATTAAACGAAGGCCAGTGCCAGTTATTAACATGAAAATCAATAAAATCAGTGACTTTACCAATTCTAATTCTGTCAATCAGGTTGCCGACAGCACCCCCAAGAACAAGGGAAAGAGAAATTATCTCCATTCTTTTTTGCACAGTTTTTAGATAATAGAGAATAAATAGTATTGCAATAATTGAGACAGCTATAAAGAATATGTTTCCAAGATCTGCAAACAGTCCGAATGCAGCGCCTCTGTTTTCGATATGAACAATATTAATAAATGGCAGGACCCTGATGATTTCATGGTAAGCAACTTTTTGTACAATTATCGCTTTTGTGACAATATCGAAAATTATAATAAAAATGGATATGAGGGGAATTATGAAGCTTTTTTTCAATCTGTTAACACCTTGTAGCATCTTTTACATAATCCTGGATGCTCATTATATTCTCCAACGCTTGTGAGCCAGTTCCAGCATCGCTCGCACTTCCTGCCGTCAGCCTTTTTAACCAAAATCGACAGATTATCCAATTCAGTGCTGCCGTATGCATCATCAGGCGTGTCTTTGAAATGTCTGATTTCCACGGATGACACGATAAATATTGTAGGCAAAAAGTCCATATGCTCTTCCAGCTGATCAAAAGTTGTGTCATCAACATATAATATAACTTTTGCTTCAAGGGCATTCCCGATGAATTTTTCCTGACGCTTTAGTTCAAGGGCCTTGTTGACCTCATCACGTATTTTTGAAAATCCATTCCATTTCTTTTCCAGTTTCTGGTCCAGAAATTCAGGATTGACCTCTGGAAATTCAGATAAAAATACACTTGACTCCCTGTCACCGGGGATATGCTGCCAGATCTCTTCAGCTGTGAATGAAAGTATGGGGGCAATGAGTTTTGTCAATGAAATCAATATGTTATGTAGGACTGCCTGGGCAGCTCTTCGTTCCTTTGAGTCAGTCTTGAACGTATATAATTTATCCTTGAGAATGTCCAGGTAAAATGAGCTCATATCGATAATACAGAACTGATAGATGGCATGATACACTTCATAAAAGGCAAAGGTCTCATACGAATGACTCACCTTCTTTATCAGTGACTGAAGCATACTCAGTGCTAATCTGTCCAGTTCAGACAGATCGTCCTTATTTATTTTGTCGAGTTCAGCATCAGACGGATCAAGATCAGATATGTTGCCCAATAAGAACCTGCTGGTGTTTCTTATCTTTCTGTAAGCTTCAACAAGCCTGGCAAGTATCTCGTTGGAGATGCGCATGTCCTCCCGGTAATCAGCAGAAGAACTCCAGAGCCGCAGAATTTCTGATCCATATTTTTTTGTTATATCCTGGGGAGATATGACATTGCCAAGGGATTTGGACATCTTCTTTCCTTTGCCGTCAACAACGAAGCCATGTGTGAGGACAGCCCTGTAAGGGGCCCTGTCCCTTGTACCGACCGAGGCCAGCAGGGAGCTCTGAAACCATCCTCTGTGCTGGTCACTCCCTTCAAGGTACAGGTCTGCAGGGCCGGGAAACCTGTCATCAGCTTCTATAACCGCTGCATGGCTTACACCGGAATCAAACCAGACATCTAGGATATCCGTCTCTTTGGTAAAGTTATCTGAGCTGCATTTTGTACACGTATAGCCAGCCGGAAGCAACTCATTTTCTGATTTTTCAAACCATATATCCGCTCCTGACTGTTCAACCAGCGATACAATATGGTCCATCACACGTTTCTCTTTTATGTACTCCTTGCAGTCGCTGCACTGGATCAGGGCAATGGGAACACCCCATGACCTCTGTCTTGAAAGACACCAG
>CALZJD010000057.1 GCA_945787795.1 Thermodesulfovibrionia bacterium
GGGAAGTCCAAACCCTGAGAAAGTATATAAGTATTTTTTCGATACCTCCGAGGATATGCTGTGTATTGCGGGTGTAGACGGTTATTTTAAATTCATTAATCCTGCCCTTGAAAAAATTCTTGGATATACCAGGGAAGAACTTTTTTCAATGCCTATCTATGATATTGTTCATCCTGAAGAGCGTAATAAAAACCTCAAGGAATTGCACAGCATGCGTGACGGTTCCCCATTGACATACTGTGAGCACCGATATGCATGCAAAGACGGGACACGTAAGTGGCTTGCATGGACTGCACATACTGATACTGAAGAAGGCCTTATATATGCTGTTGCCCGGGACATTTCAGAAAGAAAAGAACTGGAAGATGAAATTCATTCTCTGAAGAAACATTTTTTTTCATCAGAACTTGAAAATAAAGAAGCGTTTGCTCCGATCATCACAACAAGCAGCAAAATGGTCCCTGTCTTCCATTATATCGAGGCTGTTGCAAGGTCACATCGGCCTGTTTTAATCACTGGTGAAACCGGCGCAGGAAAAGAGCTGATTGCAAGGGTCCTTCACGAGGTGAGCGGTGCAGCTGGTGCTCTTGTAACTGTGAATATTGCCGGTCTTGATGATACAATGTTTTCTGATGCATTGTTTGGACATAAAAAGGGGGCCTTTACCGGAGCTGACACAGAACGGAGTGGCCTCATAAGCAAGGCATCAGAAGGTACTCTGCATCTGGATGAAGTAGGTGATTTGAATGAGCTTTCCCAGGTAAAACTCCTTCGCCTGCTGGAAGAAAAAACGTATTATCAGCTTGGTTCAGATACTCCAGTGAAAAGCCGGACACGTATTATTGCCAGCTCCAATAAGGACATCGCAAAGCTGGTTAATGAAGGTACATTCAGGCAGGACCTTTACTACAGGCTTTGCACCCATCATATGCATATACCGCCTTTGCGTGAAAGGATTGAAGATATTCCTTTACTGCTTGATCACTTTATTGAGGAAGCATCAAATTCCATGGATAAGAAAAAACCTCAGTTATCGCGTGAGCTGATTATGCTGCTTTCCAATTATCATTTTCCGGGAAACATCCGGGAGCTTGAGTCAATGGTACATGATGCTGTTGCTCAACATGAAACAGGGGGCACTTTTTTAGAAAAATTTAAGAAATGTATAAAACAGAAAGGTGTCGAGATTCAAAGTGATCATGTGATAGCGGACCGGACCTCTGAATCAATATCAAAATTTTTTGGACATTTCCCAACATTGAAAGATGCAGAGAATTACCTTATATCAGATGCATTAAAGCGATCTGAAGGCAATCAGGGCATTGCCGCATCATTGCTGGGGATATCTCGTCAGGCACTAAACCGAAGACTAAAGCGTAAAGAATAAAACCTCAAGGCCTGCAACATTTGTTTCACCCGCAATCTTTGTCTTACAGTCAAAAAACATTTCTTAATAACAGGTTACACTGTCACGTCCTGAATATTAACGCATATCATTACAACCCGCATTTTTATAAACCTTAAAGATAAATATTGTAACCTCTCTCAAATTAATAATAAATCGAGCTTTTGTAAATAGTGGATTGGCAAGGATAATGCAGTGAAGATTTCAGTCAGATAATTGAATTGAAAGGGAGGTGGTTATATGTTTGTTTTAGTTGTCCTCTTAATCCTAATTCTGGTTTACGGAATCTGGATATTTATTTCCAGTATGTCAAAACATGAACCGCCGGTGTGTGGCAAAACATGAAAGGAGACATATTATGAAGATCATGAAATTAAGTGGAATGGGTATGATTTTATTAACCATATTTATTACTTCACTACCTGATATAGCGCGCGCGCATGGTGGTATGAGGTCTATGGGGCCTGGACCAACTGTACATATTAATCATGTTATCAGAGTATCACCGAAACCTCCTGGCTGGCCCCAGATGTGGCTGGCTAGAGATATCATTAAGTCATTTAATGAAAATGAATTGATAGAAGAAAGCTCAGCGAGTGAAACAAAGGGTGTACTGTTTGACTTTCCAGCGGATACTAATGAAGTGATAAAGTTTTCAGTCTCATTAAACGAAAGAAAACTGAAGGGATATGTTGTTGAATTCGAAAAGAAGAAGGACTTTGAAACAATTCAAGGTCATTATCTTGAATTGAATAATAACAATGAACTGCACACATGGTCTCTGGTAAAAGATAATATCCTTGTAGTGATTGAAGGTGACATGCATGAGAATGAGATACAGGCATATAAGGCTGTGCTTGAAAATATTAAATAGCAGGTAGGTTTAACCTGCATATTGCTTGAAATATGCTGCTCAGGAAAGAAACAATCAATAACGTGAACAGCTTTTTCCAATGCAATGATGTAGTATATAAAAATGATACGTGTTTGACTTGATGTATACTATTCTTCTGCTTACCGTTTAATGTTAGTCAATGACACTGTTTCGTTTTGCAGACAGAGGTCTTCCAGAACAGTCCAGTGTGTCGTCTAAATATATATCCAATCTTTTGGTTGAATTGATTTTGTACAGGATTACTTTTGCTTTGTACTTCTTAGGGTCTTTAAATATAAAACTCCCTTTAGCTTCCTTTGATATTAATTCAATGGCCCTTAGTTCATGTTTTCTATTCCCGTTCTTAAGCAGTATGGCGTAATTATCATTCTCAATGATTATCTCAATTTCCCGGGCAAGAGAACACTCGGGGGAGGACCAGCGACCGATCGATATGTGGTGAGCCAATACAGATGTGGAGACAATAAAAATTAATAAAGCAGTGGTTATGATCAATAACAGGCTGCCTGATACATTAACAGAAAATCCGTGTTTATGAGTTTTTTCAGACAGCATTCTTTATCAGGTTTATTGTTATATTCAAGTTAGCAACAGCATTATCTCAATTATTATCTCTATATTGTCAAATTCTTTATAAAAATATAATCGGCAGTTTTCATGATGAACTTAATGTGAGTACTTTAATTCCCTGGTGTTGAGCAAAATATTTTTTCACCCCATCATACTTCTTCATAACCTGACTGCATGAATATGAGAGGTGAGAATGACGAATTAAATAATATATTTAACAGGCAGTTACCCGAATATTATTCAATGTTAAAGTTTCAGGCGGAATATCTCGTATACATATATAGGGATTATACATATGATCTGTATAGTAAATTGCTCTGAAAATATTATTGAGATTACAAAAATGGGCAAGAATGAGTTCAGCCTAAAGCTGTTATGCTTTCAGGTTAATAATGGGAAGGGCATTTGTGGATAAAGATAATAAGAAAGCTATAACTACTGTCAGCATATTTCGGTCGCCGCTATTGAGAAGGTTCCTCCTGCCGATCATCCTGACCATACTGGGTTTTACTATTGCGGTCTATTTCTTTGCGGTGCCCTTTTTAAATAATCTTGTCTACTCCTTTGAAGAAAGATCAGTAAAAACCAACCTTCAAAACATTCATAAGCTTATTGAGGCTAACTCGCTGGCCATTGATGCGTATAAAGTGTCGGTTACTTCTGCACACAAACGACAGCTGAAGAACATAACCCTGTTCATGGATACCTATCTGAATCAGAAAGTGAAACAGGTCCAAAATGGAATAATTTCAGAGGACGAAGCGCAGCTGACTGCCCTGGAAGAGTTGAGGGCTTTCAGATATGGTAAAAACGACTATGTCTGGGTGGCCGATTACCAGGGATTTTATCTCGCCCACCCTGATCCCAAAATGAATATGGAAGATTTCTCAGAGGTGAGGGATGTCTTCGGTAATTACGTTCTTACCCCCCTGATAAAGCAGGCCATGGAAAACGGGGAAGGGTATAACTCATTCTGGTGGCAGCGCCTGAAGAACGATTTGCCCGCCGAGAAACTTACGTATGCAAAACTGTTTCCCCATTGGGAATGGGTGATCGGCACCGGTGTGTATCTGGATGACCTGGAAACCGAAATTATAATGCGCAAGGAGAAGATGATTGAGGAATTGCGGCAGATTCTTAAGCAGATCGTGGTTGCCAAAACCGGTTACCTGTATATTTTAGATGCATGGCACAACCTTATTATTCATCCGGATACTGAGCTGGAAAATATGAATATGTCATCATGGGAAAATCCGTCTACCGGCAATAAGCTCGCAATGGATCTGATAGCGGCCTCTCACAGTAAAAATAATAAAGTAGCCTATAAGTGGAACCGGCCTGATGATAAAGAAAATTTTATCTATGATAAAATTGACTGGATTACCCACGTGGATGATTTTGACTGGTACGTGGTAGCTTCGGTTTACACGGATGAACTGAACACCTCATCGATTCTTCTCCGAAATCGAATTCTTGCCCTGGCCGCAGCTGTCGTTATATTTTCGATTATTATCGTTTCTCTGCTTATGAGCAGGCTGCTTAACCCCATTCGCCGTCTCTCGTACACGGCAGGGATGGTTAAAGAAGGTGATCTGACTGCACAGAGCGATATCAAGGGAAAGGATGAAATCGGTTTCCTTGCAAATGCATTTAACACCATGGTTACTCAATTACGTGAAACCATTGAAACGCTGGATAAGAAAGTCATGCAGCGGACCGCGGACCTTAACTGTGCAAATGAGGAATTAACTGCAACTGTTGGGAAACTTGAACAGCATAACCGGGAAGTGACACAATTGAACAGGATGGCGGAAAAACTTAATGCCTGCCGCACTCTGGAAGAGACATACCTGGTCATTTTGGAGTCCTTGTCCGGATTTTTCCACAACGCTGCAGGCGTACTCTATATGTGTTTTACGAATGATAATAACGAAAAGTTGCTCAAGCCTGTTACCAAATGGGGAAGGCATCAATATCCTGTTTCTGAACATCCACTCGATTGTTGCAGATCTATCAAGAAAGGGATCGTAATTCTCGCTAATGTGCAGGAAAAGACGGTGCCAGCCTGCAGTCATATCCATGCGGACCTGCCTTATGTATCTGTCTGCGTTCCCCTCATCGGCCAGAATGAATTGATTGGTCTGATACATCTGCTGTTATCCGCTCCTGAGCAGGAATTACATGCTATAAGAAATGAGCAGATATTTACTAACTGGAAATCTCTCGCTATATCAGCCTCTGACCATATTTCCATGGCGCTGTCTAACACAAAACTGAGAGAAAAACTCCAGTTTCAGTCCGTAAGGGACAGTTTGACAGGTCTGTTTAACCGGCGTTACATGGAAGAAACCCTGGAACGTGAGTTTATTCAGGCAGCTCGGAACAGGAGGCCGGTCAGTATCATCATCCTGGATGTGGATTTCTTTAAGCAATTCAATGACACATATGGACATAAAGTTGGAGATCTTTTTTTGATTGAATTGGCCAATATTCTCACCAATAGCACTCGTAAAGGGGATATTGTTTGTCGTTATGGCGGTGAGGAATTTCTGATTATCCTTCCGGGCGCTCCGGCAAGTATGGCCATTGAGCGGGCTGAGATGATAAGGGCAAAAGTGGACCGGGAGTTAAAAATAGAACATAATGATGAATGGCTGCCAATTACAATTTCTCTGGGTACTGCAGCGTTTCCGGATAACGGCAACTCTCCCGAAAAAGTGATGAAAGCCGCTGATGATGCTCTGTATAAAGCCAAGGAGCAGGGCAGAAACAGCGCTGTGCCGGCTTAACTCGTTTATTTATGAATAAGGGTTCCAGTGGCAAGGATTTGAGGGAGTAAGGGACAAATTTAATATAAAAAAATAAAGTTAGTAAATTAAAAGTCCAAGAGCTTTTACTTTCTCAGACCATTTATCTGACCTGGCCATCTCCTGTGCCTTGATAACGAGAGGATGCTGAGCGTTTTTCAGGTTATATACTAATCCTACCGGTACTCCTATTTCTTTCATGCCAGTTATTTTAAGGTTGATTATGCTTCGTCCTTTGAAATTTGACTTAGCACCAAAACCGATATATCCCTTTCCATCCAATGCCCCCTGCATAAGTGTCATAGTCACATGATTATCTTTTTTACGTATAATATCGAATGTAACTTTTTCAAAAACCGGATACTCTTTTTTGAGAAAACCGAACATTGCCTCAGTCGGTTCCCGCCCTACTGTTATGATTGGCAGATTGACTTTTTCGTCTATCTCAGACCAGTTTGTTATTTTTTTTGTGTAAATAGCTTCCAACTGCTGATAACTGATGGAATAAATGCCAATCTTCTCAGGAATTCCGAAAGCGATGGGGACGCGCGAAAGAATAATTTCTCCTCTCCCTTTGAGCTCCTCATGTGTGCAGGGCCTTCCGGTTCTGCCAAACAGATACATATCGCTCCATCGAAGACCGCCAGCGTGTTTGATAGAATTGTCTGGTGACTCTCCGCCCCCGATAAGAGGCAGAAATGCCCTGGCAACTTTTGCACTTGGTCCTGCTCCCTGAACAACCAAATCCTGGGCATACACGCAAATTGGCATAAACAAAAACATCAAAATTACTGCATTCTTTACCATGGTCTCACCTTTACTCCGTTAGAAGAGAAAGGACTTCTGACTGAGTTTACATGCATTCAGCATATTGTTAACGTTTCAATATAACATAACATTTATGAGATAAGTTAATTAATTACATGTCTGGTGATCTGATTGTCCGGATTTGTTCATTTCCATCTTTGATTATACGTGGTCATCAGCCTGGAGACGGCCAGTTTATTTAATCTGATCGCTTTTTTATTCAACCCCTTTTGTTCATATATTTCAGCCAGGGCGATGATCACCTCAAGACGTGGATCAGGAGCGATAAATGCCTTTTCCAGTTCTATTAATGCAGATTTCATTTCTCCCCGTTCGTAATAGGTCAGGCCCAGTCCGGCAAAGGCATCATCTGAATCCGGATTTATTTTTAATGCCTCCCTGAACGAAGCTTCAGCCCTGTCATATTTTTCAGAAGTAAGCAGGGCAAAGCCCAACCCGATATGTGCATTGATTAAGTGGGGCATCAGTTTTACGGCATTGGAAAATTCCCTGGATGCCTGATCATACATTTTCTTTGACAGCATGATCCTGCCGTAATTAATCCTCCTGATATATTCTTTCTCTTCTTTACTCTTTATTACGGTTTCTTTTGGCATGAGCGACTTTATAAACGCGGTCTTGTCCCACTCTCCAAGGAGGAGCTTTATGTTTCCCTCAACAAGTTCCCGGATACTATAAGTGTAAGGTATGACTTCATGGAGCCTGCCGTCTGAATCTGCAATAACAACCAGAGGCATCATAAAGATGCCGTATTGATTATATATATATTTCTCTCTATCATTATAGACCGGAATATTTTTGGCAGACGAGTCCATAAAGGTTTTCACAATGTTTAAATCCCTGTTATCACTGAAAATGCCGAGAATATTGATCTTTGTCTTATATTCGTCTGCCAGGTCGGATAAGGTTGAAAGAAGGGCAAGGGAGCGTTTTTTTCTAAAGTCCGGCCTGATTGAAAAAAACATGATAACGCCGGGTTTCCCGTTGTCGAATGTAAAGTTCTGTTGAGCCGAATCATTAATTGTTGAAAGCTTAATTGGCGGCAGTTTGTCACCGCTTTTGAAATTGCGAAGCGTGGCAGAATCTTCGGCCAGGGCAAAATTATGGCTGACCAATACGAGAGAAAGGGTAGCGATGGCAACAAGAAGACCGGCCCTGAATATGTTCCGGGTTTCCAATTTAGTTCTTTCCATTACTATGACACCTGACGCAGGTCTGCATAATCTCTTCATCTGCCAGGAGATAATCAAACTCAGATGAATGAGGGTCATGGCAGCTGATACATGAAAATTGACGATCACTATCGGCCGGATCTGTCTCGCCATAAACAGGGTGGCCCATGATCGGGTGGTTATTTTCCAATTTCTTTATACTTACATGACATGCAACACATACCCCGTTTACTTCTTTGTCCAGGAAGAACGGAAAATTGCTGCCATGCGGGTCATGACAGGATATGCATCCGTCCTTGGTTATCGGGTAGTGAACGCTGTGCTGTTCGAGCATTTTCTGCAGTTTGTGGCAATTGACACATAAAGTGGTAATGTCGTTTTGCAGCAGCTTGTTTGTGTTTGATCCATGCGGATTGTGGCACATAATGCATAATTTCATGCCGATAGGGCCATGAAGATATTTGAATTCCGTGAATTCCTGCTCCCTGTTTATGTGACATTGATAGCATAACGGGGCAACTTCCATACCTTCCTTGATGGCAAACCTGACCGGGATGTCAATTGAATAGTCGGTCTCCATGGGCGTGCTCTGATGGCATCTCAGACACTCCCATCTAAGACCGGCTGCATAATGTTGAAATGTCCGGTTTGAAAACTTGTGCTTATGGCAGGTATAGCAGATATGTTCAGTATTATTTGAAGAAATTAAATCACTGTTTGTGATCTCCAGGCGGTGGCAGGAAATGCAGTGCTTTTCATTTTCCTCAATGTGAAATGGATTAAATACATATTCCTCGGGCACAAGCTGGGCTTCGAAAGCCGGCGCATAAAACACGTCTGCACGAAACAGGACATTGTTCCCCTCTTTAATAACAATCAGGCTGCTCGCATCGTATTTAAGCGGCAGCCGGATATGAAACGTGTCAGCATATTTTTTTATTAAAATGTTATCGGATTTCAGGGGATTGCCATTGACTGTTATGGAAAGATCGGCAGGAGAATTTGGGACATTTCCTATCCAGGTAAAGTAGATCTCTGATGACCAGATCTTTTGGATTTTCTCATTTTCTGCATGTACGGCAGGAGAAATAATGAAGAATGACGCCATGCTGACAGAGATTATGAGTATATATATTACAATTGAAACAGTTCTTTTAGTTATTTCAGATATCATATCCACTCTCATCCCGAATACAATGTTTTTTGCGTATAAACTCCTTTGATTTTCATTTCCACCTTTGTTCGTACATGGTCATAAGTCTGGAGATGGCCAGTTTATTTAATCTGATGGCTTTCTGATTAAGACCCTTATGTTCATATATTTCAGCAAGTGCGATAATCACTTCAAGGCGGGGATCGTGCGAAATAAAGGCCTGTTCCAGAGAGGTTAATGCAGTATCAATGTTACCCTTGCCGTATTGGGCAAGGCCAAGACCGGAGATGGCGTCATCTGATTCCGGGTTGATATCTAATGCCTTTGTGAACGAATCTTTAGCCCTGTCAAATTTTTGCGATGTAATCAGGGCAAAGCCAAGCTCAATATAGGCTGTTATCATGTCTGGCATGAGCTTTACGGCATTAGAAAATTCCCTGACTGCCTGATCATTCATTTTCTTGGACTGCATGATCCTGCCGTAATTTATTCTCCTGATGTATTCCTTTTCATCTACACCCATTATTTTTTGTTCTTTCTGCATCAGCGATCGCGTTAACCGGGTCTTGTCCCATTCCCCCAGCAGGAGTTTTATGTTGCCATCGACAAGTTCGCGGATACGGTAAGTGTAGGGTATGACTTCATGGAGCCTGCCGTCT
>CALZJD010000058.1 GCA_945787795.1 Thermodesulfovibrionia bacterium
CAGCATTAAACACCTTACCAGTGCAAAGAAAGTTATTTTTTCTGTTCACGACGAGATAAGGAATAAAATTACTCATCAGAGGTTTTTATCTTTTTTTATAAAGAAAGTTGATCTAATATTTTCAACAGGACTTCAGTCAGCAAAACAAATTGAAAAACTAACAGGCAGGGATGTAATATATCAGCCAAGCGGCATAGATGAGCTTTTCTTTACAGATTATAAAAAGAGTTTTGACAACGACGCTTTTACAGTTATAACAGTAGCAAATTTATTCCCTAAAAAAAATATTGACTTTATCCTAAAGATAGCCCAAATATTAAAGGATGTAAACTTCATCATAGCAGGTGATGGACCGCATGGGAAACAATTAATAAACAAAATAGCATCGGATTCAGTAAGTAATGTAGCTTTACTAGGCTACAGATCGAAAGCAGAAATATTAGAGTTGCTAAAAAGTTCAGATTGCTTTTTATTGACCTCGCTTGAAGAAGGGACACCTATATCTTTGCTTGAGGCTATGGCCTGTGGTCTACCGTTATTGTCATCGAATGCAGGAGGATTGAAAGCCATAGTTAAAGAATATGACAATGGTTTTATAGTTGATGATTTTAGTTTGCAGAATTATATAGACAGGATAAATATCATCAGGAAAGATGTTGGGCTAAGAAAAAAAATATACGTGAATAACAGGCAGAAATCAAATAATTTCACATGGGATATCGTTGCCGAAAATATAACTGTAAAAATAGAAGAAGTCGTGGATGGATCATAAAGTACCACTATTACATTTAATAACAAGTCTAAGTGACATCGGGGGAGCGGAAAAGGTACTCTTCGATCTTGCAACTAATTCAATAAAATCAAGGTTCTACATTTCCGTTGCATCGATATCAAGAAACAAAAACCAGCTTGCCCGAGAGTTCTTAAGACATAATATACAAACAGAAACATTAGAAATAGAGAAAAATATTATTCAATTCATAAAAGCATTAAGTTATTTGAATAAAAAAATCAGAAAAGAGAAAATAGAAATAATTCATGCCCATATGTTCCACGCCATGGTAATGGCGGGAATTCTAAAATTAGTAAATCCCCGGCTGAAAATCGTTTTTACTTCACATAATTTCAATGTCGGATCAAGACTGAGAGAATTAATTCTCTTTTTGTTTAAACCTCTCAGAAACATAGATATCATTTTTTCGAAAGATATGTTGAGGTTCTTTTATAAAAAAAAACATGCAATAATTCCTAATGGAATCAATTTAGAGAATTATCAAAAAAAAACAGAAAAATTCGACAGGTTCACATTTATTGCTGTTGGCAGATTAGAACGGGTCAAAAACCATAGACATTTAATTGATGTTGCAAAAGAGCTTGAGGATTATGATTTTCAAATACTTATCGCGGGCAAAGGATCATTATTAGACGAACTTGAGAAACTGACAGAAGACTCAGGAGTGAAAGACAAAGTCAGTTTTTTAGGAATGAGAAATGACATACCGGAACTTTTTGCCAAATCACATGTAATGTTATTATCTTCTCTATGGGAAGGAATGCCTCTTACAATTTTAGAAGCAGGTGCAAGCGGATTACCAGTAATTTCAACACGTGTAGGGAGTATACCATCAATTCTGAATAATAATAATTCTTATTTATCAAGTTTGAATGATTTCAAAAAAAAGATGGTATATGTCATGAAAAATTATAATAAAGCTATACAAAAAGCAACTATGCTTAAAAATAATATAGTTGATGAGTATTCTATAGATAAGATAGTAAAAAAACATGAAGATGTTTATTTGCAATTATTAAGAAAATAAGCAAAACCCGGATACCATCTCATTACTGAATAACATTTACGCAAAATAGAAATAATACAATGAAAAATGGCTAAAAAAATAATATTTGTCTCCAATACATCATGGTTTCTTTACAATTTCAGGCTTGGTTTAATGAAGGCTGTTAAAGAAAAAGATTATGAGGTTATCGCAATAGCTCCAAAAGATGATTACGCTCAACAATTTGATAAAATCGGGATGCAATATATAGACATACCAGTGTCCCGCAAAGGGAAAAATCTATTTGTAGATTTAATATTACTGCTAAGATTAATAAAATTATATAAAAGAGAAAAGCCTGATCTTGTCCATCATTTCACTCCAAAGATGGTAATTTATGGCTCATTAGCCGCGCATTTTGCAGGAATACATAATGTTGTCAATTCAATTACCGGACTCGGGTATGCCTTTGTAGAAGAAGGTATCTTAAATAAAATTGTACTAAATATGTATCATGCTGCTTTATCTAAGAATTCACAAGTTATTTTCGAGAATACTGATGATCGAAAATATTTTTTACAGAATAATATAGTTCCATCGAAAAGAACTAATATTATCATAACTTCAGGTGTGAATACTGTAGAATTTACACCTGCAAAAAATAATAATCTTACGAATAAAATCATCACGTTCACACTTGTAGCACGAATGTTATGGGATAAAGGTATAAGGGAGTTTGTTGAAGCAGCAGAATATGTAAAAGAACAAAATTCTTCAACACATTTTGTTCTTTTAGGAGGGTCTGATAATGGCAATCCCAAGGCAGTTCCAAAAAGTTATCTTTTAACAAAAAAAAAATCAGGAATTATTGACTGGATAGATCATGTTGATAATGTGAGACCTTATATTGATGATTCTGATGTTGTTGTCTTACCTTCTTATCGTGAAGGAGGACCGCGATCACTAATTGAAGGGGCTTCCATGGAAAAACCTCTGATAGCAACAGATGTTCAAGGATGTCGGGAAATAGTTGAACATGAAGTAAATGGTCTTCTTGTTCCACCGAAGGATGTAAACTCTTTAGCCGATGCGATGTTAAAGCTAGCAAAAAACCATGAACTCCGTTATCAAATGGGCCGGAATGGACGCAAGAAGGTTTTAGAAGAATTTGATGAAAAGATCGTTATCCAAAAGACATTAGAGGTCTATAAAAAGGCAGGATTACAATTAACTTATGACTTTAACTACACACAATAATCCCATATATCCGAAACCTAAGCTTATTTCAATTATCTGTTAAGATGGTTTCAATAATACCACAGTTTTTAAGAAAATAAGGATTTAATTAATTTAACGTTAACTTCTTGTCGTACTCGCCCTTAATATTTTCAGGTTCTCGATAAAAACCCCGATGAGTGCAACAGCCATGCAAAAAATTAATAACATCAGCCATCCATCATAGGTATAAAGTATAAATGCAAGAAATGACATGAGGGTAGATAATATCCAGATTGTTTTTACCACTCGGTTTAATGGGATGCCTGATCTCCTCATCAGGTGATGCAAATGTGTCTTATCTCCCCTGAAAGGGTGCTTCCTGTTTATGATTCTGATAAAGAGAACCCTGACTGTATCGAATATGGGGATCCCCAGTACAATAACAGGAATCATGGGATTTATTGTCCCTTCCCCCTGGGTCAGCAGGATAGCCAGCATGGCAAGTGAAAATCCCAGAAACAGGCTGCCTGAGTCTCCCATAAATATTTTTGCTTTGGGATAGTTGTATCTGAACAGTCCAAGCGTGGCCCCAAGACTGGCTATACTCAGCATGAGTACCGTTTCATTCCCGCTGATCGAAGCAAAAATTGCAAATGAAACAAAGGCAATAGATGAGACTCCGCAGGCCAGTCCATTTAGTCCGTCAATTAAATTAATTGCGTTAACAACTCCAAATACGGCAAATATCGTAAAAGGTATCCCCCACATTCCCAGCTCTATCTCTCCATAACCAAATAGATTCCCAAGTCCTGTTATCCATACTCCTCCCCCATACTTCATTATTAATGTCGCGACCATAGTAAATGCCAGTTTTACTTTCCAGTCAGCACCTCTGATGTCATCAATGATACCGAGCAGAAGCATTACTGAGGAAGCGAGCAGGTAAGAACCGATAACCCTGTCAAAGGGGAATATGATGGGTGAAATAATCAGGACCCCTGATGCAATCGCAATACCGCCTAATTTGGGAGTTGGATACAGGTGGGTATGTCTTTTTCCGGGAATGGCTACAGCTCCTCTGTTATGAGCGAGAGAGGTAACTAAGGGTACAATGGAAAATGAAGTTATAAAGGCAGCAAAAAAAATAATATAGGGCATTAAGTTTTTAATAACTGATTTATAAACATTTGAGAGATTATATCATACGGACAGTTGAAATAGAAGGGAATGATACACTATTGCTGCCAATAACTGTTTGAAGATGTCATTCCGGACTTGATCCGGAATCCAGTCTATTAAGAATGTTACAATTCGATAGATCCTGAATCAAGTTCAGAATCAAAATTGCGACATAACCTTTATGAGGCAAAAACTGCAGATATCCAGAAATGTAAAATGCAACGAGGTTTCTGGATTCCCGATTAACAGACTTCGGGAATGACTGCAGTTTATACCCCTTAGCTTGCTGCGGGGTAGTTCATGTAATAAATGACGTGCTGCCTCCGCGGCGGCTATCACCCCAGCCCTGCATATTGCTGTTTACGCAGTGTACGCCGCCGAAATACATATCTTTTACATCCCAGACATTTACATCGTAATGCTTTCTCAGCTTTTCAATCAGGTCTTCAGGATATCCGGGCTCTACCTGGACAATATTATCTTCAAAATGAATCCTCGGTGATTCAATCGACTCTTCAAGAGAAAGAGAAAAATCAATAATATTGATCAGGGCCTGAAGAACAGCAGTCCGTATCCTCTTGCTCCCTCCGCTTCCAAGGGCGCAGTCAACCCTGCCCTGTTTCATGACAATCGTTGGAATCATCATTGAGGAAACACGTTTGCCCGGTGGCGATGCATGAAATCCCCCGGGATGCAGGTCATCTTCACCCATCATATTGTTCAGCATTATTCCTGTTCCGGGGATATAACATCCTGAGCCTGAACCGTTTGAATTCGTCATGGATGCAGCATTGCCCTGCTCATCAATCACACTTATGTGTGTTGTCCCTTTGGTGGAAACAGGGACCTTGTCAGAAATGTTTTTGAGAAATGACTCAACCACAGGCGATGAAATAGAATTAATCAGAGGATAAAAAATAAGGCTGCTGTCTTTTTGAGGATTAAACCGGGACATCTCTTTCATAAGCTCTATCAGGGGAACAAGAAATGTCTCTGATTCTGAAGAGAGTGTTCCCATGTCTATTTTCTCAAGGAGGTACAGCCCCAGAGCAAGCAGGACCCCGCCGGTTGAGGGAGGAGGATTGGTGAGTATCTCTCTGTCCCTGTACTTAATGCGTAATGGTTCTCTCTGAAAGACCTTATACTCTTTCAGATCCTCTACTGTCACCATCCCGTTATATCTACTCATTTCGGCTGCAAGCCGGTCTGCCGTAATGCCGCTGTAGAAATCAGAGTTGTCCTGTGCAAGGCATTTCATAAAATCCTGCAACTCAGGATTAAACAGCCGGTCCCCCAGTTTCGCATATCTGCCTTTTTTTAAAAATATATTTTTGCCGTATTCTGATGCTGTCATGATCGGTTCAAGCAGTTTGAGAAATATTTCCTGACGTTTGTTTACTTCCACTCCTTCCTCGAGATAGGAAAGGGCAGGGGCCAGAACTTTATTCAGGGGAAGTGTTGAAATTTTTTTATGTGCATGAAGCAGTCCCTTGAGCATACCCGGTACTGCAACTGATGCATAGCCTGTATGAAAGATCTGGGTGCATCCGGGAAACCTGATCGGAACGGCATGCATTTCAGGGGTGAAGTGTGTGTTCAGGCCGTGTCCGGGGGTGTTTACAAAAAAATCAAACAGCGTGTCTTTTTTTTCTTTTTCAGAATGGGTAACAAGAAAACCACCGCCGCCAAAACTGGTCAGGGATGGCTCTGCAACAACTGAGGCAAAGCCGGCTGCGATTACTGCATCAAAAGCATTGCCTCCATGGGAAAACATCTCTGATGCAGCTTTTGAGGTCAAGGGATGTCCTGATGAAACAACACCTCTCATTGAATAAAAAGATCCTGGATGGTCCTGATCATGTCGGGAAAGCTTTTACCTTCCTGCTGATATAGTCTTTTCTGAATATGCGCCCCTGTTAACCGGTCTAATATTTCCGGGATCTGGTCAAGGTAATCAGTTGATTCAAGCTCCTCTGATATGGGCTTTACATGTCTGTACAGACTGATGGCAGCTTCCCTGAATGTAAATTTGTTACCAAAGAAGGGATCAACATAAAAACCGTCCAATCCGTATCTGGCGGCCTGCCATTTATTAGACCTTAATATCTGCATATGAGGTTCCGGATTTTCATATTGATCAGCAAGTGCGATAACCAGGGCCTGAATCAGGGCTGTTATGGCCAGAATATCTCTCATTGAATAGGGGAGATCACATACCCTTATTTCGATCGTCCCAAAATCAGGGTGCGGCCGCACATCCCACCATATATCCTTAATAGACTCAATGATGCCACTTTTCTTCAGGAGTGCCATGAGTTTTTCATAGTCTTCCCAGTCATCAAGAGAATCAGGCATTCCTGCAAGGGGCAGTGCATCAAACAGTTTGGACCTGTATGACAGTAATCCTGTATCAAGTGTTTCATAAAAAGGAGAGGAGGTGGTAAGCGCCAGCAGAATAGGGAGGTATATTCTCAGATTATTATTTATCTTGATTACCTTTTCTTCATCATCTACCCCTATATGGACATGCAGACCCTGGCTGATAAATCTCCTTCCCACCAGCTGCAGTTCATTCATAATACGTTCATAACGGGGATGGGATGATACTGTCTGATCAGACCCTTTTGAAAAAGGGTGAAGACTTGCTGCATATAGTGAGGCCCCCAGATCTTCAGCAATTTCATTCAGATGTGCATAGGTAGTGTTTAAATCCTTTTCAACATCTGCGACTGTTGAACAGATACCGGTATTTATTTCCACCATTGACTGGATAAACTCAGGTTTTATCTTTTCTCTGAAGACCGGCGAAACTCTTTTCAGTATGTCCGGCCCCAGTGACGTAAGCTCGCACGTCTCAGCATCGAGAATCTGAATTTCCAGCTCTACCCCTATGGTAGGATCAGGGGATCTGTTAAAATCAATTCTTGCCATAAATAACTATTTTTTACTCAGCTTTTTCAGTGTATGTCGTACAAGTTCAGAAAAATAAGCAGCTCCCACCCTGAGCACCTCTTCATCAAAATCAAATCCCGGGCTATGGGAGGAAATCCTGTCATGGCCATCCTTGGCAGCGCCAAACCTGACAAAACAGCCCGGAACCTGCTGGAGGTAATAAGAGAAATCCTCGCCTCCCAGACTCGGGTAAGGGAGTGATATGACCGCATTCTTACCGAGCAGCTTTTGAGCACTCTGCTGTGCAAAATCACATGCATAATCCTGATTTATTATGGGAGGGTACCCCGGTTTAAATGAGACTTTTATATCTGCATCATAATGTATTGATAATGATGAAGCCATTTTCCTGATTTTATCATTTATCTGAGTTCTGACTGATTCATCGGTTGTTCGTATCGTGCCTTTTAACACTGCTTTTTCAGCAACCGCGTTATTTACTGAACCGGCCCTTACATATCCTATGGTAATTACCGCAGGATGGATAGGATCGATTTCCCTGGAAATAATGGTCTGAATGTTGAGCACAACCCGGCTTGCAATAATGACGGCATCTATTGTTTCATGCGGTCGTGCAGCATGTCCGCCTTCACCGGTAATCCTGATATCAAAGGCATCGGTATAGGCGGTGTGCACACCTCTTTTAATACCGATTTCACCAACCTGATGGCTTCTCTCAATATGCCCGCCAAAGATCATATCCACACCGTCAAGCACTCCCTCCTCAATCATGGGCTTTGCACCGCCTTCCCCTTCCTCGGCAGGCTGAAAAATGAGCACCACATTGCCGGCAGGTTTATTTTTCTTCAGGACCGCGGCAGCTCCAAGCAACATGGCTATGTGACCGTCATGACCGCATGCATGCATGATACCCGGATTCTGTGAAGAAAAAGGCAGACCCGTGTCTTCAGTAATAGGGAGCGCGTCCATGTCAGCCCGCAGGGCAATGGTTGGGGCAGTCTTATTTATGGTTAATCTGCCAACAACCCCTGTCTCAGCTATCCCTTTTTTAAACTTGATCCCCAGCTCTTTCAGCTTGCTGCAGATAAATTCAGAGGTCTTTTCCTCTTTAAAAGCCAGCTCAGGCTGTTGATGGATCGTTCTTCTTATATCCACAATCCATTCAAACAGCTCATCATGTACAATTTTTTTCACTTTATTCATGAAATAATCTTCCCGGATAACGTATTGATTATTGTCATAAGCTGTTCCATGTATTGATTATACTCGAAATCTGCCATTTTTTTGAATAAAGGCAGGAAGTTCCGGGGAACAGGACCCAATTGCCAGGGATGCAGATATGTAGTTGACTAATATATGAATTTAAATAATTTAATTGATCGTTATTAATATTTAATGGTATAATGTACACATTCCAAACCATATGTATCGGTCAGGAGAGCCCCCTTTGAGTATACATGATAAGAACAACGATATATTAAATCCTATTATAACGCGAAGGGACCTGCTTGCGTTTGGACTGGTGACAGCAGCTTCCGCAGTATTTCCTTTTAAAGCGCTTGCTGCTTCAGGAAAAGTATCGTCTAAAAAAGAACTGTTTTTTTATAATGTCAATACGCGTGAACATCTTAATGCTGTGTACTGGAAGGACGGAATGTACCTGCCTGAAGGACTGGCCAGAATAAACCATATATTCAGGGACATTCACAATGGCTTGGAAAGAGAAATAAACATCAACCTTGTAGATCTGTTATTTGACGTCAAAGAAAAGATAAAGAGCAAAAAACCATATCATATCATTTCCGGCTACCGCAGTCCAAAATCCAACGCGATCCTCAGCAAAAAGAAAAAGGGAGTGGCAAAGAACAGTCTCCACATGTTTGGCAAGGCTGTTGATATCCGAATTCCCGGTTATAGCCTGAGCGGAATAAGAAAGACTGCCATGAAGCTTCAGGCAGGAGGAGTTGGCTATTATCCGCGGTCAAAATTCGTGCATCTGGATGTTGGGGAAGTCCGTTACTGGCGGGGATAGTTGTATTAAAATAAATATCAAATTTCAAAGCTCCAATGTCAAATCAAATTATAATGAAAAATAAAAAAAGGAAAGGCCTACCGGGTATTGAATTCAGTGTCTATTTTTTACTTTAAGTCATTTGATATTCATTTGGTATTTGAGCTTTGACATTTGACATTTATCTGAAATCTCTTATCCATTGCCAATCTCCTTTTTAACTTCCTTCTCTTTTGTCTTTTTTTCCTCTTGGGGACTCTTTAAAAGAACCAGTTCCTGCTGGGATTGGAAGACCTGACCTTCTATTGCAGCGC
>CALZJD010000059.1 GCA_945787795.1 Thermodesulfovibrionia bacterium
CTTTTCCTTCTCCAGACAGACAAGGTCCCTGCATCCAACAACACAGGTTTTGTGCAGCCTGTTGGCCACGATGGCAGCATGAGAGGTTGCTCCGCCCCGGGCAGTAAGCAACCCGTCAGCTGCAGAAATCTCATTAATATCATCAGGCACTGTATCCCCCCGGATAAGGACCAGAGGAGTTTCCGGTTCCCTGTCTTTCCATGACCTGATATCTTCAAGGTCAAATACGGTCCTGCCTGATAACGCACCGCCGCTTACTCCTATGCCGTGTCCAAGAAAATTATCAAAGATGTCTGAAGCGCTTTCAAATGTAGGTACACTTTCTTCACCGCGCATCTCCATATCCCTCGTCTGAAGGATTCTCAGGTCTTTTCTTTCAGGACCTTCAAACGTAAATTCAATGTCCTGCGGCGCCCACTGGTTATCATAAACAAGTATCTTTGCTATATCTCTGAGTTCGCTGTATATTTCAGGGAACCTGCTTTCAAGGGAATTCTCTTCCGCCCTTTTTTCTATTACGGCCTGAAATTTTGAGACCGGATGCGTCACTACGAGTCCGGACACCACATCTTCACCCTGGTTTCCAATGGTATAGTCTCCCCATGGCCGCAGCTTGTCTGTGGAAAACCTGGGACTGTGCGTGAAAAGAACTCCGGAACCGGATTCGTGAGAGAGATTGCCAAAGACCATGGCCTGCACAGTTACTGCAGTACCCCAGTCATCTGAGATACCCATTATCCTTCTGTATGACTTTGCCTTGCTGGAGTCCCATGAATTCAGGACACGCTGAATAGCTATATGAAGCTGCTCTTTCGGGGACTCCTCCAGTTCTATTCCTTTTGACTGAATGAATGATTTGTAGGCAAGTGATACTTCTTTCATTATGCCGGGAGCGAGGTCTTTTTTTAATAAGACTGCATTGCTTCTTTTATAATCTTCAATAATGGAGTCGAATTCGTCACGGGCAATTCCAAAGGACATGCCGTATGACTGGAGAAATCTTCTGTAGCAGTCCCATGCAAACCACTCCTGGCCGGTCTTCTTAATAATGCCATTGACGATATTCTCATTGATGCCGACGTTCAGATAAGAATCAAGCATACCGGGCTGTGAAATAGCAGAGCCGCTCCTTACAGAGACAAGAAGGGCATTGTCAGGCGATCCAAACTCCATGTTCGTATGCTTTTCCAGTTTTGTTATTTCCCTGTCAATTAATTCTACAAAATTCTTGCGGGCAGGTTTGTAAATTTCTATAAGTTCCCGGAACCTGAAAAACTCGGTGGTTATGACAAATCCGGATGGTACAGGAAGTCCAAGGTTTTTCATTTTAATGATATTAAGGCTTTTGTTCCCGAGGTGAATAATGTCATTCAGATCTTCATAAGGTTCTGCAATTGATGTGACCAGTTCCCTGGGATTATAGGTCACCAGCATATAGTGTTTTTCTGATGGCAGCCGTTCAGCTTCTTCGTGGAGAGTATGTAAGATGCGTGTCAGGAAAAGATCAAGCCTTTGCATCCCAAGGGAAGATGCTATGGTGTCCCTCAGAAATATCTCTGAGATTTTATGAAACATGTTTTCGGGTGTATCAGCAGCGGATGCATATTTGGGCAGCAGTTTTGAAGTATCGATCTGTACTGATATGTACCAGAGATTCTGGTGGTGAATACTGTTAAAATAATCACTGACAAGATTACGGACAATAAGGGTAAATCCACGGAAGATGTCCAGAAACTGCGTGAATGTAACAAACTGGATACTCATTGACTTTTTCAGCAGGTCCAGCTGGCTTTCAAATTCTTTTGCAGGGATGCCATCAATATGCATTGCACGGTTAAAGAGTGTCAGGTAATCAAGTATTCTGCGAAATGTAGCCTGTGTTATAAAGCTGAGGTCAAAATCATCAATAAGCTCTTCAAAAAGCGTGTTCACCATGGCCTCAATTCTAAAGGTAAGACCCATTGCATCAAACTTTGCTTCATGATAACTGCCATACATGGAAGGGATATCTGCCGCAATATGTCGTTTTCTGTAGATGTCCTCCCGTACGGGAAATGTATCATTGGAGAGAATCACCTCTTTTAACTGCTCCAGAAATCCCAGCAGGCCTGATATCTTTTTATACCGGTCTTTCATATTCAGAATTTCCCTCAGATCATTGAGCCTCAACGGGATGGTCGCCTCAACCTGTGCAATATAATCCTCCAGTTCGCATGATCTGATACAGTACTTCTGGTTTAGCAGTCTGTAAAATGATATGGAGAGAAAGACCCTTTCGACGTCAATTCCATGTTCATCAGTAAATCTTCCCGAAATCTCCTTAAGGTCCTCTTCTCCAATGTTAAGCAGGTCAGAAAAGTCTGTTATGCCCTCACGAGAAAAAATATGGGCCATGATTTTATTGATCCCGTCGATGAATGGACCTTCCTCCTTAATTCTCTCGTATATGTCAGGTGGAAGGTATGCCTTCAGTTCTTCTTTGGATTTTGTCTTCCAGAAATTAAAAGTTGCTTCCATGAGAGAAACAATTTTGTTCGAGCTTTCTACGTGACTCTGTTTTCTCAGAAAATGAACAAGTTCATCTTTTCGTTTGGAGATCTCATCTATCCTTGTAGATATGTCTCTCAGTTCTCCCTCTGCTCCAATCTCGTTAAAATATGTGGGAAAAAGACGCAGGAGCTGTTTCACAAGATTATATACATACTGAAGATCTCCATTAAGAAATGCCGTAATGTCCCGTGGAAACAGGTCTGTGTCCTTGATCAGAACGCCGTTTATTGAAAGATGGATGATCAGGGAAGAAAGCAGGTTTTTTGACCATTTGGGGTTGAATCTTATCAGCTCCATCCATGTCCTGATATTCTGAATATGTGCGGGATTGCTCCGGATCTGCCACTCATCGCTGATTCCCCTGAAATCAGGGGTTTGAAAGCCAAGTCTGACCACCTGTTGATTAAAAAAGTTAACAAGATCACTTTCATCGGTCTGGTAAACACCCATGCCCGTATTAAGCACGGTCTTAAGGACTGTATCCGGATAGGTGTCTAACCTGTCATGGAGGACACCAAATATTTTTTCTATCAGCAGTTCTGCATGCTTTGGATCATCACTCTCTATGACCTGTGTGATCATATTGTTGATTTCCCTGAGAGTGTCCTCGTGAATGCTTGAAAGTCCGGAGATGTTCATTGAATGAAAGAGAAATAACAGCTTGAACTGGTGCCTGAGCTTCTCATCGTCCACTGCATTGAATATTTTCTCCGGCATTTCTTTATATAGCTCGACAAATCTCCCATACCCCGGAAGCGCGAGCAGTCTTTTCAGACATGACGCAGAGGAGATATATTCATTTGAAGTGGTATCACTGAGCTCTGAACTGCATTTTTTTATATGATCATGGGACAGCGGCTGAAACAATCCTGATACGTGCTCGGGGATGGACTGTTCGGTCTCCTTCTTTAACCATTTTGACGGATCATTCTCAGTAAGCCAGTAATTATAGGTATACCCATAATATCTTGTCATAAGAGAATTTATTGAACTGAAATTCGATTCGTCTCCGGTGTTTTCTAAAAAAGCGGATGCCAGTCGATCTAGTTGATAATAACTTTTTACTATGTGCTCAAAAATGTCTTTATCCTGTTCTGTTATTAATATAAATGCCTTATTAATCCCTGGCAAAAACCTGGGCAGGTCAGGACCACTTTCCTTGATAAATTTTTGAAGAAGAAGGTAAAGATTACTGTAAGCATCGGTCTTAACTTCAGCAGACCTCCCGCTAGAAATTGCTTCAATCGCGATTTCAATATACAAGCCGAATGCTTCAGCTCCATTGGGATGGGTCTTTAAATCATAAAAATATCCGAGTGAAAAGGTCCTGGCTTCACCTGTAATAAACTGCCAGTTTTTCCTCGGATGGCAGAGTTCTTCCAGAAAGGTGTTGAGCGGCTTTTGCAGGCCCTCGTATTTGGCCATCACTTCCTGGATGGGCCTGTATTTTGGATCGATCTCTACGTCAACACTGAACTCTTTGATATTAGCCTGAAGCGCTTTTGATCTTGTTTCCATAATCTCATTTTATCATTATTATTAAATATGTGAATAGAATATTGTAGGGGCACGGCGGTGCCGTGCCCTGTCCTGGGTTGGGAAATTTTCGTTAAACCTGCATAATCACAACTGCATAAAACACTCATGATACTTAATTATGCCGCGGCATTCCTTTAAGGAGCCTTCTGTTAATTCCATAATCATGAATGCATTCTCAGGAACATCATAGTCAGATTTGATATTGTAAGTTACTGAAGGAACAAAGCCGAACCTCGGATAGTACTCTGGATGGCCAAGGACGACAACCGCAGCATAGCCTGCCTGTTTACACTGTTTCAGGCCTTCTCTTACAAGCATTGAACCCACACCTTTTCTCTGAAACTCAGGTAATACAGACATCGGGGCCAGACCCGCCACTGATATACCTGAACAACCGTTATCAATGGTGACCGGACTGAACACGATATGTCCGATGGCAGAGTTGTCCTCTTCAGCCACTAATGATATAAGAGGAATGCCAGATTTCCTCAGAGCATCAACCAGATCAGCTTCTGTCTTTTCCCCAAAGGCATTAATATTGATCTCTCTTATCCTGGCAATGTCAGCAGTCTTTTCCGGTCTTATTATCATTTCATCTCATCCCCGTATTTAACACAAAGAGAATCCAGATATAGCTGAAGCTCTTCAGGGTCTGGCAGCTTATCAGGAAGGATTTCATTTAACTGACAGGAATGCATGACCCTGCCAAGTAAATTCAGGATAACATAGTTAAGAATATCACCGGGTAATGAGGCAGGTACATTTTCTATTAACAGCTTGTCCCTGTACCACCCGTTGCTTTTTGGGACGATTTCTGCGCAGTCACTGCTTTTAAGTGCTTTTGGAGATGCATCTTTTTCAAGCGCCAATGCTCTTACTCCCAGATTGGCAAGCTGAAGTCCTCTCCTTGCAGGGTTTGCCAGAGGACGGTGTCGTCCTTTGGTAATTGGGAGAAACCGGTCCAGGTTGATGCCGGAACAATACAGCATGGTGTTATCCCCTTGGCCTTCATAGGGTAAAAAAACAAAATAAAGGAAATCGTTTATGTATTCCAGTGAATCTATCATAGATAATAACAGCAAATTTCCAATGTCAAAGCTCAAATGTCAATTCAAACCCTAACCTACAAATAATAAAAAAGAAAAATTAATAGGACATTAAGTCCAAGATGTTATTGACATTAATTCATTTGGCATTCAATTGACATTTGAGCTTTGACATTGAACATTTTATATGGGGTTTTCATTAAGATATTTATTAATATTAACGGCGAGTTCAGAAAGGCCGTTTACCGTAAGCGTCGGCTCAATTCCCCATGGATCAAATATGGCATCAGGTGATCGTTTGACCCATGCGGCTCTCAACCCTGATGAAACCGCTCCTATGACATCAAAGGGATTGCTGGATATCATCCAGGTATTCGTGCTAACAGAAGCGGCCCTCTTCATAAAGTGATTATATACATCAGGGTTGGGTTTAAACGATTTGATCTCATCAACACTTACCACATCAAGAAAAAAATCCCTGATGTGTGCATTGGTCAACAGCATTTCAATAGCATCAGCACTTCCATTGGAAAATGCAAAAAGCCCGAAATCGGCTTCCTGTGAGCGCACGAGGCCTGCTTTAACGTCTTCAAAAGCAGGAAGGACCCGGTACATTTCGAGTAAATCATTTTTATCCTGTTGGGTAAACGGTGCTTTAAAATAATCACAGGTAAAATCAAGGGCATTGCTTGTGCAGACAGCAAAGGTTTCGTAGTTTTTCATGAGCCCGCGGCGGAAGGAGTACTCCAACTGCTTGTCTCTCCACATTTGAGAAAATTCAGCAGCTGTATTACCAACATGTTTCTCGAGAGCAATTATAACTCCATGAGTATCTATTAGAGTTCCATATACGTCAAATGCAAGAGTAAGGGCTTGATTCATGATTATGTATTGTTATTAACGGGATGATTTCCTTTTCCGTAATTGCAGTATTATGAAAAAAGGTCAGATGTTAGTCAAGAATTATCGTTGTCCGCAGTGGCACGTTGCAACGTGCCTCTACGCAGTAGATTTCTTTCTTTTTGATATGGTCTTTCTGGGGGCTTTATATACAAACCAGTCTTCTTTTGTTATTTCATGAAAATGGTCTGCTTCATCAATTAAGATAGAGGCGGTTGTCTGCCTTACAGCAGCGATCTCCACTCTGACACCTTCACTTTTCATATGCAGAACAAGATCAACAAAGTCAGAATCACCGGACATGATGATGATCGTATCAACTTTTGAAGCGAGCTGAGTTGCCTTGATAGAGAGAGGGATGTCAGCAGATTTATGACAGGGAATTACTGATCCATAATAGTTTTCGTGCAGTCTTTCAGCAAACTTGGAAGAAATGGATTTTCCCTCACGAAAGTACAACAGCCTGTTCAGCCCTCTGCCGTTTAATAATTTGGGGATCAATGTATCAAAATTGATCATTGCGTTTTTTGAATGCGACAGACTATGTATGCTGCGTTCGATATTGTTACCGTCGCATAATATTGCTACTGATTGATTAATTAATATGTCATCCATAATTATCCTGTTCTCACCTTTTAATACGTAGCGTTTCTTTTATTCAGGGACCATACAAACAGCTGAATTATCAATCCCTGTTACGAGCAGTATTATGTAAGGTTAGACAAGGTAAGTCAATATAACGTTATCAAAGGGAAAATCCTGAATCCTGACTAAAGTTATCTCAAGTCCTGCCGAATAATTATATAAAATAATGTATTTTGTAAATTATGTGAAATGATGGGGGATTTTTTATGAATAATGTGGCTCATTCTCAGCAAATATCAGATAATGCAACATCAGCGGTAAAAAATGTCTCAACAGACAGTAAAAGTTTTAATGATACATTTCATAAATTTATAAATATTATTACGTTTGTAGACCTGCCTATAAAACAGAAATTCATTCTCTTTTCGATCGGGGTGATGTTCTGGTTTTTTATGATGTTTGCTATAAGTGTGACCATGAACGTAAACATCAACAGCAAAATCGGCACGATTGCAAATGATATTGTTCCTGTGGACCGGGTAGCACAGAAAGTTAACAGAAAGCTCCAACTGCTGCATATAGATTCGGCAGGATTATCAAAGACGTCAGATGCAGATATGCTTTCACAGACGATCCATGTGTCCGGTGAAAGGATTCAGGACATTAATGGTTTTATGGCTGCATTATTATCAGGCGGCAGAATTGCGGACATTAACAGGGACAATGGACAGTTGATAGAGAGTTTTAGCGTTGAAGCTATTAATGATGTCCCGGCATTGAAAATCTATTTAAATAATTTGAGTCCTCTTCTTGATAATATGGAAAGTACTATCGTATCGCTTGGGGCATTAAGCAGAAATGAGTTGATCAAATTGCAGGACGATGGTGTGCTGGCGGGTAAATTAAGTGAGTATGATAATGTCCTGATCGATGCCAGAAAGCTGTCAAGAGAGTTTTCCGCTAATGTTACAAAGTTATATACGGCAAACTCAACACAGATCATTGATGCAACTCAATTTACTTTTTATGCCTTTATAGCGGTCCTTTTTATTGCTACAGTCCTGCTCGTTATATTCACAATTTCAATATCCAGGTCAATTGCTGCACCTGTTACAGCCATAATCCGTCAGATACGGTTACTTGGAACTGGCAAGGCAGATCTGTCAAATAAAATTATGATCAGGTCTAAAGATGAGATCGGGCTTTTATCAGAAGAATTTAATACTCTTACCAAAGAGATTAATGACATCGTAACATTCAAGAAGGTAATTGAAGAAGATGACAGCCTTGAAGATGTGTATTCACGACTGGGCAGGTCATTCAGCGAAAAATGCAATCTTCATAATTATCTTATTTATGAAGTTGCCGGTGCAAAGAACAAAATGAGGCCGGTACAGCCGATAATATTAAACCCAAAAGAGATATTCTGTAATGAAGAGATTCTGGACAATTGCGAATTATGTAAAGTGAAGAAGACTGGACACACCATATCATCAATGGATTATCCTGATGTATGCAAACAGTTCAAGAAGGGGCTTGAAAAGGTCCATCTGTGCATGCCCATGATAGTGGGAGGTAAAACAGGAGGGGTAGTGCAGTTTCTCTTTGACGAGAACAATTATAATGAAGAACTGAAATACAAAGGGATGTTCAAGGCCGAGCAATTCATAAAGGAATCACTGTCTGTTATCGAGGCAAAGAGGCTGATGAATACCCTGAGAGAATCTGCGCTGAAAGACCCATTGACCGGGCTATATAACAGAAGATTTTTACAGGAGTACACAGAGACTCTTGTAGCGAGTGCTTTACGGAGGGGCAAAGGTGTGGGCTTATTAATGTGTGACCTTGATTTCTTTAAGCAGGTTAATGATCTGCACGGGCACAGTGCGGGGGACACTGTTCTGAAGGAAACATCCGGACTTATTGTTAGATGTGTAAGAAAGGCCGATTTCGTAATCCGGTTCGGAGGAGAAGAATTTCTTGTTATATTGATGGACATTAATGAAGGGGAAGCTCTGAAAACCGCAGAAAAGATCAGAGAGACTATCGAAAAATCGAAAATAAAGATATCAGACGGCTCGATCACAAAGACAATAAGTTTGGGAATAAGTGAATTCCCTTCAGATACAGAGAGCTTCTGGCAGGCAATCAAGTTTGCTGATGTGGCCCTTTACAGGGCAAAAGAGACCGGCAGGAACAGGTCAGTCAGGTTTCAGGAAGATATGTGGTCAGAAAAAGGGTTTTAATGAAAAGATATCTCGAAGCTTTGCTTCGGGTTAATCAAATACTCCTTTGTTTGTCATTCCCGCGGTCTGTAGAGCGGGAATCCAGAAAAATCACATAACGGGGGATTCCCGCTTAAAACTGCGGGAATGACATCGTTGTTTTGATACCTCGCAGTTCTACGGCGTGATTGTTCATTTCACTCTTATTAAATTATTCCAGCACATCAACTATTTCCCTTGTTATTTATATATTAACTTGTTATTTATGCATTAAATTGTTTAGATTAAAATTATGGCTATTAGAGAAATAAAAAAATATCCGGATGAGATATTAAGAAAAAAAACCGAACCGGTTCATGATTTCAGTGATGACCTTCAGAAACTGATTGATGATATGATAGAGACGATGTATGCGGCCCCGGGGGTAGGACTTGCTGCAAACCAGGTTGGCATATCAAAGCAGCTCACGGTCATTGATGTGAGCGTTGCCAGTGAAGAAACCTCACTGATCGTCCTTTGTAACCCT
>CALZJD010000060.1 GCA_945787795.1 Thermodesulfovibrionia bacterium
CCGCTTCATACACCATACCGGATATAAGCTGAAGGAATTTTATAAAGACCTTGATGCCCTTGATATAGGGAAATCTTATGTATTTCTTGATTCCTGCTTCAGCGGAGCTGCATCAAGAACTGAAACAATGCTCATAGCAGGGGCCAGACCTGCTCTCGTCCATGTCAAGGACAGCAATATTAATTCCCGCAAAGTTATTTCACTTTCTGCATCCCAGACCAACCAGCTGAGCAATGCGTATCCTGATGCAAAGCATGGCCTGTTTACGTATTATCTGCTGAGAGCACTGCGGGGCGAAGCTGATGAGAATGATGATCAGTGGGTAAGCGTCAAGGAGGCCTACTCTTACATAAAAAAACATGTAGTCAGGGTGTCTCGGAGAATGGGAACAGAACAGACCCCTACGATAGTGCCTTCTCTGGATACACTGAAGGACACCGGAATCAGCAGATCAGTAATGTTTGATAACCGTATCAACTGAATAACAATGTCAATCTCAAGAATACTGACATGTATGGCAGCCCTGGTGCTTATCCCATTAGCATCAGCCCAATCCGTAAACGGAGAGGATGTTACCTGGGTAACAGTTGAAGGCACTGGCAGTATGGTGAATACAAATAAAGATGAGGCAAGAAACCGCGCATTGGAAAATGCGAAATTCAATGCATTTTATAAAGCAGTCCTGTCCAATATTTCAGCAGAATCACTGGCTGTTAATTTCAAGCTTTCAGGAAATGTCACCAGTTCCATTCCCTACTGCAGGATTGCTGATAAAAAAATTATAGAAGAAGGGGTTGTGCACATTAACATGAAAGGCAAAGAAGAACCCGTCCCTGTTTATAAAGTTAAAATAAAAGCGGGCGTAATTCAGGAGACAGAAAGAGGTTCTCCTGATTTCAGCATCAATTCCTCACTGAATAAACTTCGATATACAGACGGGGACAAAATGCATCTTAACGTACGGACAACAAAGGACTGTTACATTTCTGTTTTTAATATAATGGAAAACGATAAAGTAATAAAAGTATTACCCAATAAGATTAAAAAAAATGTCCGAATCAGTAAAAAACACCCCCTTTCCTTTCCGGATGACAGTGACCTGAAAAAAGGGATCAGTCTCATAGCGCATCTTCCTGATGGGAAAAAGTCTGCATCTGAAATATTCTATGTGCTTGCATTGAACAAGCCTTTGGTCTTAACTGATTCAAAAATTCAGGAAGGCTTTTTTAATCGTTATGATGGTCAGACCGCATTTTTCGGTGATCTGATTAAGGAGATAGCAGGTATTCCTCATAACAAAAGGGCTGAAAGTATAATCAGCTATCAAATCATAAAATGATACTCCATAATACTTTCCTTGTGCTCTGTCAACTTACCCGATATTGTAATCGCCGGGGAATACGATCTTTATTCAGAATCGTCAAGTATCACGGAGAATGCACCTGAGATGATCGTTCAGCCCGAATTAGACATCCCTGTAGAACAGGTCTCAACAGAAAGCAAAGGAAGCAGTAAATGGATATATTATTTGCTGGGAGGAGCATTAATTGCAGGCGGCGCTGTTGCAGGAATGGGCGGCAGTTCCAGTCCTGACAAGCCCGATACTCCGACTACAGGCACGATAGTTATCAGCGGTCCTGCACCGTAATGTATACATGTGATGTTTTTTGTCATTTGTGCAAATTTGTACTGAATGGGAGAAAAAATGCTGCTAAGCAATAAATCAAATACATTATCTGTCCTTTTATATTGTATCCTCACGATTATACTGCTGTCTTGCGGGAGAGAAACAACATCATCAAAAAATGATATTCATGGGACAGTTCATCGTGACGGGAACGGGTTGGCAATAACGTTTGCATCACCTGGTGATCTTGCTAATGCCTTAATTGGCAAGTATACTCTTCAGGCCAAAGCAACAGTTCCTGGAAAAACTTATATTCTGAATGTAAATCCTGATACAAATGAAATAAGCGGTACAATTCCTGATATACCTCCCGGGACACATACTTTACAAGTTACATACTTCATTTTCACAACAGAAGAAGTAATTCTTTGTACATTCACCAAGGAAGTGACGGTGACGGCCGGCCAGCAGTCGGATGTGATTATAGGGGATTCTGATCTTGACAGAAATCATCATAACGATAATGATGGTTATACGAACCTGGAAGAGATCAAAATGGATACAGATCCACTCGACCCTGATGATTATCCCGTGACTCCACCCGGTCCTCCATCAAATGTTATAGCGACGGCCGGAGATAAAGAGGTAAAGTTGAGCTGGAGCAGTGTGGCAAATGCAACTAATTATAGAGTATACAGAAATATTGTGCCCGGGGTATCTAAAACAAATTATATAGATGATATAATTACATCATCTACATTATACAACTGGACTGGTATTGTTAACGACGCTCCCCTTGAAAACGGTACAACATATTATTTTATTGTAACAGCATTGAATAGTAATGGCGAGAGTACTGAATCTGTCGAAGTCAACGCAACACCTCAATCAAGTGGCTCCTCGCCTAGTCGTCCCACAAACGTGAATGCCCTTGCAGGGTATGAAGAGGTAATTTTTTTCTGGGACAGTGTAGCTGGTGCGTCAAGTTATAACGTATACAGAAATATTGTGCCTGGTGTATCAAAATTAAATTATATTGATAGTATAAGCACTTCATCAACACTTTACACATGGACAGGAATAGAAAACGGAGCACCTTTAGAAAACGGCATTACATATTATTTTACTGTAACAGCAGTGAACATGTATGGCGAGAGTGTCGAGTCGGAAGAGGTCAATGCAACACCTAATATTCTCGGCTTCACGGACAATGGCAACGGTACGGTGACCGATAGTTTTACCGGCCTGATGTGGCAGCAGGAGGATGATAATCAGATTTATAACTGGTATGAGGCAAGCGGCACATATGATTCCCTGAATAATCCAGATTCAACAGACGTCTGTGGAAATTTGATCCTTGCAGGTAATACTGACTGGCGGCTGCCGACAAAGGAAGAGCTTGCAGGCCTGGTATATTGCGGCCCGGACAGCACTATAAATGTCTGGCCCATGCCGGAAGAAGACAGTTGTGCTAACTATGGTGCTTATTTAGCCCCTACAATAGGCATTAACTATTTTCCAACTACAAAACACGAATACTACTGGTCATCCACCAAGGACGCAGACGATTTGATAAACGCTTGGGATGTAGACTTTAGCGATGGCAGCGTCGTCAGCTCCGAGAAGTATTGGGACGATTTTGTCAGGTGTGTGCGAGAAGGACAGTGATTCATCAATAAATCCTGGTTCAGTATTATATCATTACGGCCTCATTACCAGGCGGAATCCTATTACATCAGATGCAAATTCCGGCTTAAAGCTGGTACGCCTGGCTGAGCGGCTTGCATAGGCTGATGCGCGCCAGTGCCCACCCCGAACTACTCGCTCAGTGCCTGCAGATGGACCTCTCGGGTCCCGCACCGGTTTTGATGAGTAAGAACCATACCAGTCTTTACACCACTCGGAAACATTTCCGTGCATATTATAAATCCCCCATGTATTCGGTGATAGTGATCCGGTTAAAACAGGCATATTGCGATTTATCCTGAATACGTCTTTGCAGATTGAAAATTCAGGACCCACACTTCCGAAATTTGCATGATCTGAAGACAGACACTTTCCAAATGCAAACGGGGTTGTAGAGCCGGCCCTAACCGCATATTCCCACTCTGCTTCTGAAGGAAGTCTGTACGTCTTTTCGTCTCTTTTATTCAGCCAGTGAATAAATGAAATTGCATCATTCCATGAAACACAGGTTACCGGGTGTTTATCCATCTGCCTGTTTGTTTGAGAATTCCATGAACCGGGATCATCCCAATAACTGTTTTTATTGATTTTCCACCCTCCTTCTTTAGTGCTTACCCAGCATCCGTCACCTTTCTCAGCTTCAGTTTTATGTCCTGTCGCCTTTACAAACCTCCTGAACTGACCGACGTTTACTTCTGTAGCCTGCAGATAAAATGGTTTTCTCAATGTAACCTTATGTTTAACTTCATCATGCTCTTCGTCCGGACTCCCCATGGTAAAACTGCCCGGATTGATTAACATGAAATTCATCCCCAGACTGTTTGTTATCTCTCGTCCCTGTTTGTCAAGCACGATGTTCAATACCTTGTCTTCTCCAGCTGCAAGCTCTGTCCAGAAGGATTTTTTCTTATATCCTTTTCTTGAGAACTCCATATGATATTTGCCGGGTTTCATCTCCATGCCCTGATAGAACGTATCAGGCACATTAAGAATGCGTACGTTAGTATCTTCCGGTTTTATTTCTGAGAAGAGTCGACCCGTCAAGAGAGGCTTCCTGTTCATATCAAATACAAAATCTCCCTGTGATAATGATATATGGTTATACTTTCCGTATTGCGGATGCTGGGCATTTGAAGTGATATTTAATATCATACTGAGCAGATAAACCCCGAGTTCAGATCCTGTAATAAAACCGTCTGCAATCATATCTGCATTATCCTGTAATCCACTTAAGAGAAGTCGTTTAAAAATATTTCTGTTCGCTCCAGAATCATTGTCACTTCCGGATATAATATATTGCCGTACCGGCAAAGAATTACGCAGTGTGATTTCCTCCAGAAATGGGGTTTCCATTTTAAAAACAGCCCCATCCAGAAAAGCATCAAACAACATCAACACATGTTTTGATATAATTCTTTTTGAGTATGTATCTATATCTTTCATACTTACTGCCATTTTGGAAAACGTATCTGAATCTTCATCGATCAAGGGACAATCACGGGGAATAATCCATCCCAACTTTGATCCATCCGGCAAATTCCGGGTTTTTCCATGACCGGCAAAATAAAACAAAATACCGCGATCAACTTTATTACCTGCCCTGCTCACCAATTCCTCCAGGGCCTTTTTCAGTTCCAGAGAGTCTGGATCAGTTAATAGTCTTACTCTGAAACCTTTTTTCCTGAGCAATGATGAGATTTCTTCTGCATTCTTTGTTGCATGAGGCAGGTCCGGCCATTTTTCATAATTGCTGACGCCAACAACAAGAGCATAATAATCTGAATAGAGGTATATTGATTCACCTTTTTGAGACGTTACCGTAATGTCCCCGGAATAAACAACAGGCACTAAAGAGAGGATTATGAGAATACACAGCGGGAATAAAACTTGAATATGAGACAGTCTGTAAGCCAAAAATGTATTTTTTCTAAAATAAATATTATTCATAAAAAACCAATGATTTAAATATGCGTCTATATAAATCCCGTTAGTTAAAAAACCTACACGATCTTAAAATAATAATGAATTTCTTTCAATAGCAACTTCTTGTGCGGTTAAAAAAATGAATTCAGCAGAAATGTAAGGCAGATTGTAATAGTAATGGATAATTAAAAAATACTGAATTTAAAATACCTGCTGGGATGTTCCTCAATATCCCTGATCAGGACATTCAGGTCCTTTAAGGTAGTCTTCAGTTCAACCGTGAGTTCATCATCGCTGACGAGGCTGCCCATGAGTCCCTGTCCGCTGTCTATCTTTTCAAGGATCGTATTAACTTTTACAGACACGTCATTGACATTATTATACAGACTCTCGTCGTCAAGCAGTTTATTTACCGTGCCTTTGGAATAAGCAAGTTTCTGGGTAAAAACATCCAGTGATTCAGAGGCCTTCTGAAACCTGTTGTAAAGCGCCGGATCATCGATTAACTTTGTTAATGTTCCTTTTGAATCCTTAAGTGACTCAGCAAAGAGCTTCACATCGCTTACCGCTGAAGAGACGTCCTTATACAGTGCATCCTCATTAACAAGTTTACCGACTGTTCCTCCTCCGCTCTCCATCTTTTTGATCAACTGGGACAGTTCATCGGTTGTGTTCTTAATATTATTGAAGACCGATGGATCATTCAGCAATTTTGCAACGGTCCCTTCTCCTCTTTCAATTTTCGCTATCGTGGTTTCAAGCATCTCCACAAAGTTGGTAAGTTTGCCGATCGAGTCCTTGCTGGACTCAAAGATATCCTGAATCTCTACCGGTGCGACTCCTTCGATCGAGAACCCTTCCACTATAGGTTCCGCATCTTTTGAACCAGGAGTTACCTCTAAATATTTATCCCCGAGCAGTCCAAGGGTCAGGATTTCCGCATGAGAATCCTTCTTAAGATATTGAAGCGTTTCAGCGTTTATTGACAATTGTACTATTATCTGTCCGTAGCTCGCAAAATCAATCGCTTCGACAGCCCCTATCTCAACTCCTGAAAACCATACAGGTGAGCCTGCCCTTAACCCCTTAACATCCTGAAAGGCTGTATATATTGAAACCTTGGGAGAAAAGAAATCCTTAATGTTGCCTGCAAACATGATGGCAAGAAAAATAATGGCTGCAGAAACAGTGGTAAGCAGTCCGACCTTAATCGATGCCCACTTGACATGTTTTATATAATCATACATTCAGACTACCTTTTATGCATACCATCGGCAACATAAAGCTCATTGATAAAATTCTTCAGTATAGTATCTTCAGTCATCTTAAGCTCCACTAAGTTTCCATCAAAAATTATATTACCATTTCTAATAAAAATATACCGTTCAGCAACTTTTGCGGCATCCGTAACCTTATGAGTAACAATGATAAAACCGACCCGGCCCGGAGGATCACCCTTTGACAGTTCATTTATAAGATTGCAGATGTTATCTGCCGTAAGCGGATCCAGACCGGTAGTGGCCTCATCATACAGCATCATCTTCGGTTCGCACCCTGCCAGGGACCTTGCTATGGCCACCCTTCTCTGCATCCCTCCGCTCAGCTCTTCAGGCATGAGATCAATAGCACCTTCAATTTTCAGGATCTTCAATAACTCTCTGACCCGTTTCTCAATCTCTTCCTCAGTAGATTTTGTGTACTCCCTCAGAGAGAAAGCAACGTTTTCCTTGACATTCATCGAGTCAAACAGGGCGCCCTCCTGAAACACGATACTGAATTTCATTCTGGGATCTCTCAATTCTGATTCGGAGAATTTAGTTATGTCCTCGCCGTCTATTAATATCTGTCCCGCGTCAGGCCTGACAAGACCGAGCATGAGCTTCAGAATAGTGGTTTTACCTCCACCACTTCCTCCCAAAACAGCGATTTTCTCATAAAAGTGACATGTAAAACTTACGTTATCCAGGACAATATGATTTCCATAAGCCAATGTCACATTTTTGAACTCTATCATACCGGAATCCCAAGGGCTATAATAAGAATTTTTGTTACCATAAAATCAGACACGATAATCATTATGGTTGAGTACACCACTGCTTCGGTTGTTGATTTCCTCAATCCACGCGCTCCGCCTCTTGTGGCAAGTCCCATATAGCAGCTAATTGTGGATATAAGGTACCCAAATATAAATGGTTTTATTACACCGGAGAAGATGGTTGTAAATTCCATTATCTGCTTTATCTGGGTCCAGTAAACAGAGCCGCTCTGATTTGCAGCAGTAACGGCAACAATATATCCGCCAAAAATGGCAACAGCATCGCCTATCACAGTTAAAACAGGAAGCATAATAATTGAACTGATTACTCTCGGGGACACAAGTTTTTTTATCGGGCTGACACCATGGACCCTGAGAATATCAACCTGATGACCAAGGGTCATTGAGCCAATCTCTGAAGCCATACCCGAACCTACCCTCCCTGCAAAACTGAGAGCAATCGCAACAGGACCTATCTCTTTTATGATCGACAATCCCACAACCCTGCCTGTATACATTTTGAGTCCCATTTCCGCAAGTTCTGCAGAAGTCTGCAGGGACAGGGCCATACCTATAAAAAGGGAAACAAGAAAGACAATAAAAAATGACCCGGAACCGCCATAATCCATCTGCTCTATCGTTTCCTTGATATAAAAAGGTTTTCGGAAAATACCGAAAGGTGCCTTAATTGCCAGTGCATAATAGTCCTGAAGCCTGGCAAGCGCCTCTTTTGCCTTCACAAGGTCTGTGGACAAGATTTGATATCCTTATGTATATTTAACTTTTTATTATTGAACAATAATTTTCCGATGATTATAACATCTTGTTCTATATTAGGGTTACTTTTTGTCAGCGGGATGGTAAGTTCCATGGATATTTTTGCGTCTTACATATTTTTATATCATTATTATATCTGTTAATTTCGTTGAATGACTATTTAAGATAAGCTTCCTTTTTCATATTCAATTAGTTGACATAAGGACAATAAATATGTTGAAGTTTAGATATCTAAGTAGTAAACTATCGGCCATTGTAACCCTGAAAACTTCAAACTCAATAAGGAGGTATTTTGTAATGTTATCTTTACGCACCTTAAACAACATGAGGAACCTTAAATTCAGTGCCGTTATTATGGCATTTGCGTTCATGTTCATTATTGCTCCCGGAGTACAATCAGTCAATGCAAATGGTTCATCGCCGCTTGTTGAGACACAATGGGTTGCAGATAACATGAAGAATGTAAAACTTGTCTATGTCGGTTTTGTAGGAGAGCAAAACAGGATGCAGTATGAAGGTAAACATATAGCAGGCTCTGCCTATCTCGGAATGAAAGATGTAATGAGTGCGATGACAGCCACTCCAAATAAGGCAAATTTTGAAAAAATTATGGGACAGATCGGGGTAAGCAATGATTCAAATGTAGTATTGTACAGTACCCCTGCGGCAAATCCCTTTATTCCAACCGTATACTGGCTCATGAAATACTTCGGCCACGATAACGTAAGCATCATGAATGGTTCCCTTGATAAATGGTTAAGAGAAGGACGGAAGACTGATGGAGTTCCCCCAAAGGTTAAACCTGGGACCTTTAAGGCTGCAAACACCAGAAACATCATGCATGCAGATGCAGCTTATGTATTAAATAATCTCAAAAATAAAGGTACGGTAATAATCGATACCCGCGGACCGGATGAGTTCACAGGAACAAAGCAAATCGACTACATAAAAGCCAAAGGACATATTCCGGGCGCTAAGAACCTGAACTTCTATCCTACAAACCGCAATAATGACGGATCATATAAGTCAGCTGCAAACCTGAAAGCTGCCTACGAGGCCGCAGGAGTGACAAAAGATAAGGAAGTCATTGCATATTGCGAAAGCGGACCGCGTGCAGCAGATTCATATTTTGCTCTCAAGGAGCTGTTAGGTTATCCCAATGTAAAGGTGTATGTCGGCTCCTGGATGGAATGGGGCAATGATGCAAAATATCCGGTAGAAAAATAATACATATCTACGATAAAGGAGGTGAGAAAATGGCAAAAAAGATAGCTGTTCTGGTAAGAGACAGGCAGGGAGAAGCTCTCAGAATGGGAGTGGGAATGATTCTCGCTGATGATGAAGTAAGTGTATTCGTGCTCGACAGGGAAGTTGAAAAAAATGATGATAACGATATGAACATTGAAACAATGGGTGATATGGATGTAAAGCTTTATACCAATGTTAAAGGCAATGAGAACATGGAATTCATATCTACTGAAGACATGGCAAAAAAGCTTCTTGAATTTGACAATATACTTCCTTATTAAGCAGAGAAATATGTTCATTAAACTGAAATTGTAATTGCAGGTTAACGGAGGTCATGAGAAAATGAAAATTCTCTATCTAATGAAAAACAAGCCGGATGATACGGCTAATAAAATTATTGAGATTCATAAGCAGTCCAATGATGTTTCAATAATCGACATGAATGCAAATAAAAACTATGATGAAATAGTTGACGCCATCGCTGAAAGCGATAAAGTTATTTCATGGTAGACACGGCACGGTCTGTCGTGAGTATTGAAAGGAGACTACATTTAAATGAAGCTAGGAATACTTGTCAATACGGTTAATCACCTTGATGATTTAGTTGGTCTTACCAACTCAGCCCTTGCCAAGGGCCATACAGTAACAATTTTCAATATGGATGACGGCACAAAACTGCTTGGTGAATCTTCATTGCAGGCACTTTGTGGAAAAGAGGGTGTAACAATCAGTTTTTGCGACCACAGCGCCAAGAACGCCGAGATCTCCACTGAAGGGATCCCCGCTGACATAGCCTGCGGCAGCCAGTTTGATAATGCCAACATGAACCATGACTGCGATAAAGTGATTGTTCTGTAATGAGTTAGGCTTATCATCGCCTGTTTAAATTACCCATTAATTCAATACATTGATAAACATTGATAATTGCCCGATAATATTTTTTTATTGGACTATTAAGGCAGTGTGTATTAATATTGGGTCTCGTGATTTTGAAATACTGTCTTTAGATTCTTACAAGACCAACGCTCTAAGAATACCCCGATTCATAAATCTTTTTAAAAGGAGGTTTGTCAACCTGTGGAAAGTATAGAAAAAAGAAACCAGCTTTGGGCATTTATTGTTACAGGCGCAATACAGTGCAAATGTATACTACATTTATCTTGTTGTATATATCTGGTTTGGTTTTGCCTATGGAATGATGCTTCAGTACGGACGATTCTGCATGGCATCGGCATCGCGAGACCTTTTTGCGGCAGGTGTGCCGCGAATGGCTGTAGGTATCCTAATCGCCCTTATATTTTTCAGCCTCGTAAGTGTTGTTCTGGCAGCAACGAATATGAGCACGTTTCATGCCGGACCATTGGGAACTCATGAGTTAATTGGTGGAATCATCTTCGGAGTAGGTATGGTGCTTGCCGGAGGTTGCGCATCAGGTTCCCTTTACAAAATTGGGGAAGGTAACGGAACATCTATCCTGTCTATAATGGGCATATCTTTTGGTCAGGCCATCTTTGTTGATGTTGGAGGTATATTCAACAAACTCCTTCCCCAATCCTGGATAGACACAGCTCAGGCTACCACCTGGGTTCCCAAGGACAAGATCACCTCATGGTTTGACCACTATTTTCTTGGTAATATTGTCTTAAAAAAGAACATAATTCTTTCTGAAACAGAAGCTAACTCACTTATTAACACGATCATCCCCTCTATCCTGGTTATGATTGCGATTTACTGGTTCTATATGCGCAAAGTTCATATCAAAAGGACGAAGAAGGCGCTGAAGAAGGAAGGCAAAGAGCAGAAGACAGGGCTTGGAGATGAATTAAGGGGTATCTGGAATATGCTTACCGCATCCCAGAGAACAACCCTCATGGGTGTCCTGATCGGGATCACAGCCGGTATTCATATTCTTGCAATGAAGGGCATGCAGAACAAGTTCGGCATATCGAATTTTGGTGAACTGCTCGCCAGAATGGGGCATACGGGCGACCTCTCAACAATGGGCAAGGTTTTCGATCCGGGTTACTGGTATATCACGACGCAGGAAGCACAGTTCGCAGGGTGGATCATGGAGAAAATAGGCTGGAATGTCAGGGACGATGTCTTCTTTGGCGTCATGAACGGCCTGCCTGAGATCTGGCGTAATCCAGCCTTATGGATGTCGTTCGGTATTATATTCGGAGCGATGGTAATGTCTCTGTTAAACAAGGAATTCAAATGGAAGCTTCCCAAAGGTGAGCTAATTGTCTGGGGTCTGGGCGGTGGACTGCTGATGGGAATAGGCGCTCGTGTAGCTCTTGGCTGTAATATCGGCGCTTTCTTTATACGAGTTGCCGGTGGAGACCCGGGCGGCTGGCTGTTTGGTATTGGTATGGTTGTCGGAGGTTATGGCGGTGTCAGGTTCTTTAATTGGTGGACCGATAGAAAAATGGCCAAAGAAATGGAAGCATTTTAAATTTAACAAACAACTTAAAGGAGGAAGTTTATCATGGCAATGAAATTTGAAAAAGTAGAAGATGGAAAGTATATGCTGGATGTGTGCGGATATGTTTGTCCGCATCCTCAGATTTACACGAAAAAATCTCTGGAAAAGATTGACGAAGGAGATATCCTTGAGTTAATATTCGACAATCCTTCTTCAGGTGAAACAATTGTCCAGATGATAGATCAGGAACTATTAACTATCGTAGGAGGATCAATTTATGAAAAATAGCTTGTGGGTAATCATTATCATTGTAGTTGCGATCCTTGGTTTTCTTGTTGGTTACAGCCTGGCGCCTCGTGACGTAGGAACAGGTGCAGCTCAAGGAGTGGCGTCCGGCGGTTATGGCGGCGGACATGAAGCAGGCGGTTATGGAGGAGCAGCTTCAGGTGGGTATGGTGGCGCAGCACCTTCTGGTGGTTACGGCGGAGCAGCACCATCTGGTGGTTACGGCGGAGCAGCACCTTCTGGTGGTTACGGCGGAGCACCTTCTGGCGGACATTAATAAGCAACTTAAAAATTAACTGTAATAGGCAGGTGCAACAATGAAAAAAGTGTTAATAGCTGTCGATGATACCAAAGGCACCAAGGGTTCGTTTTCAATGAGCAGCAAGGTGTGTTCGTGCCTTAGTCCTGAAGAAGTAATACTGCTATATGTTGAGAAGTTTGAAGGCAGGTCCTTAATGGATGAAATGCTCGGTGAAGCTGAAATGTCTACGCTGAAAGAAGTGCTGGAGGGAACTGAGTACAAGGAAGCCATGGATAAAAAGGCCAACAAAGTACTTGATTACTACAAACAGGCCCTGGAGTCAGACGGTGTCACCACGGTCAGGTCTGAAATCAGGGGAGGTCATCCGGCTGAAGAGATATTGAAGGCTGCAGAAGAATCAGGTGCAGATATAATCATGCTCGGATCAAATGGTAACAGGGTTTCTCATACATTTATGGGAAGTGTCAGCATGGAAGTTGTAAACAGATCTGAAATCCCGGTTTTTGTTGCAAAAGCAAAGTAACAAATCAGAAAAAACAGGATGGGCTGCTCTCATCAGCAGTCCTTCTTTTTCATGTAATCAAATGCACGCACATCCGGGATATTCAAATGAATACAGGGGCCAGTTTCAATAATTTATTATTAGTTATTGACAAATAAGACTAATAGTATATAATTCATCATATTACCAACACACAAATTAGATTTTGATTAATAATGATATATAAGATTTTACTTAAATCAATATATTAACCGGGGTGACTAACCCATGAAAAATTAAAGGAGGTTGTGAGTATGAGAAAAACAACATTGGCAGTCATGTGTATCACTGTATTTATCCTTGGACTGATGGTAGTGTCCTGTCAGAAAAAGGAGGAGCCTGCAACAAAAGCCGGTGAATTAGGTGAAAAGGCTACAGGATATGGAGAAAAAGCAAAAGAGGCGGTTGCAGGGTACGGGGAAAAGGCAAAAGAAGCCGTAGCCGGTTATGGAGAAAAAGCAAAAGAGGCGGTTGCAGAATATGGGGATAAGGCAAAAGATGCAGTCGCCGGGTATGGTGATAAAGCAAAAGAGGCTATGGGAGTTGATACCGGACAAGCTGCTGGCGGTTATGGCGATAAGGCAAAAGAAGCTGCCGGTGGTTATGGAGACAAAGCCAAAGACATGATGAAAGACTTGGGGAAATAAAAAACTCCACATATTTTTTTATATTTCATCTTAAGTAAAATATCGGGGCCATCCAAATTGAGATGCCCCGATATTTTTTGTATAATGTAACATGGGATTATTACAGAAAAATCAATCAGATCAGCCTGATCACGTATCTGTCCGGGACAGTCAGAAAACCATAATTCTTGGCGGCGGACTTGCCGGGCTTTCAGCTGGGTATGTCCTTGCAAAGGCTGGCGTTCCGGTAATGGTTTTAGAAGGAAATAATGAGGTAGGCGGTCTTTCCCGGACAATGAGCCGTGGTGATTACAGATTTGACCTTGGAGGTCACCGGTTTCATACAAAAAACAAAGAGACTGAGCAGTTTGTAAAAGACCTTCTGAAAAGTGACTATCTTATTGTTAACCGGAAGAGCAAGATCTTCATGAAGAACAGGTTTTTTAATTATCCTCTCAGACCATCCAATGCCCTTCTCGGTATGGGAATACCTACAACCTTAAAGGCAGTATCAGACTTTGGAATAGAAAAAATAAAAAAAGTTTTTAGAGATCCGAAAAATATTTCCCTGGAAGACTGGGTTGTTGCACATTTTGGACGGACCATGTTTAACCTGTATTTCAAGGAATACAGTGAAAAGGTATGGGGTATTGATTGCAGCAGAATAAGCGAAGAATGGGTATCAAATAGAATCAGGGGGCTTTCGCTTGGGGTAGCCATAAAAAATGCCTTTAAATTTGGCGGTAAAAATGTCAGTACCCTTACAGATGAGTTCATATACCCTCCTCTTGGAATCGGTCAGATCCCTGATAATCTAAGCAGCGCAATATCAGAAAACAACCAGGTAATAACAGGCACAGAGATTAACCGGGTCTGTCATAATGGATCTGAAATTACTCATATCATCACAGAAAAGAGCAACCTGAAAGCCAATGTTAAAGGCAGCGACTTCATATCCAGCATACCGATTACCAGTCTTGTTACGATGCTTGATCCTGCACCACCGGCAGATGTCCTTGATGCTGCATCACAGCTCAAGTACAGAGATATAGTTATTGTCACCATTATGCTGGACCGTGAACAGGTCACTGATCTGACATGGATGTACCTGCCTGAACAGAGCATGCCTCTTGGAAGAATTCATGAACCAAAAAACTGGAGCCCCCGTATGGCGCCTGAAGGTAAGACACATATAGTTGCTGAATACTTCTGTTTTAAAGGTGATACTGTCTGGAACTCATCTGATGAAGAACTGGCCTCCATGACAGTGACCCAGCTGGAAAAACTTGGCTTAATTCATGCACATGAAGTGATCGACAGATGCATCGTTAGGACCCCGAAAGCCTACCCGCTTTTCGAAGTGGGATATTCTCATTATTATGCAAAGATTCTCCGCTATCTCGAAAAATTCAGTAACCTGCATATTACAGGCAGAACAGGGATGTTTAAGTACTATAATATGGACCGGGCCATTGAGTCAGGCATTGATGCTGCTGAGAATGTAATCAGCTGCAGATCACAGGAAATCAGTAGAAAAGCGGTCCCTGTTGGAGCATAAACATGAAATGTGCGCTTATTATCCCTTCCTGGATACCTGAAGAAATATTTTCCTCTAAAACAGCAGGCTCACAGATCAACTACTGGCAACCCCTCGGAACTCTGTATGTAGCCTCTTCACTGCTGCAGGCAGGTCATGACGTTACCTTCCTGAATGGGGCGTTCATGTCTCATGATGAAATCATGGAACGTCTTTCCGTATATTCCCCCGATATTGTCGGTATATATTCAACGACGTTTGGATGGAGCAAGGCTGTTTTCACTGCATCGGAAATAAGGAACATGCTTAAATATGTATTTATAACCGTGGGAGGCCCCTACCCTGTAGCGGTGCAGGAAAAGTGTCTTGAGGACTCCGCGGATATTGATGCTGTTGTTACCGGAGAAGGTGAAATCACTATGGTTGAAATGATAAAACAGCTGGAAGACGGAAAGAGTCTTGAAGGAGTGAAAGGCATAGCATATCGCGACGATATGGGAATTCATAAAAACCCTGCCCGCCCCTTGATAACCGATGTTGATTCCCTCCCCTTTCCTGCAAGGGAACTGCTTGGAGATGCAATGGATTATGTTCCTCCGCCGGCCACTTACAAAAGAAGACCGGTAGCTGTCATCATGACTGCAAGGGGATGTAACCGAAGATGCATATTCTGCTTTCAGATCGATAAAGAGAGAAAGTACGGCATCCGGTACAGGAGCGTTGAAAATGTTATGCAGGAGATAGAGCTCTGCCTGGAACAGGGGTATAGAGAGATCAAATTTATAGATGACACCCTCGCAGCTGACTATGACAGGGCCATGGAAATAGCGAGGGAAATAAAAAGGCGTAACCTTGATTTTACCTGGTTTACGTCTGCCTGTGTGCACCAGGTTGATAAGCCGCTGCTTCAGGCATTTAAGGAGGCCGGCTGCTGGGCAATTCTTTTTGGCGCTGAAAGCGGTGTCCAGAGAAACCTCAATACTATCAGAAAGGGCATTACCCTTGATCAGATACGAAATGCCGTGAAAACGGCCAAAGAGGCAGGGTTGACCGTCTACACTCCTTTCCTGTTCGGCCTGCCCGGCCAGACCTATGAAGACGGCTTAAAAACAATAGAGTTTGCATGTGAGCTTAATCCGGACATAGCCAATTTTCACGCCCTTACCCCGTTTCCGGGAACAGAACTTTATGACAACCTCGACAAATATGGTACC
>CALZJD010000061.1 GCA_945787795.1 Thermodesulfovibrionia bacterium
CACAAGACCGTTAATCCTTTTTGCTGTGAGAACACCTTTCTGGGTAGGATCGCTGATTACCAGCAACAGGTCTACACTATGGGTCGTCCGTCTGCTCAGGTGTTCCATTCCTGCTTCATTATCTATTACCACATAAGGATATTTCTCAGAAAGTATATCTGTATATTTTCGAATTATATTATTTGCAGCACAGTAGCAGCCCGGACCTTCAGGCCTGCCCATAACCATAAGGTCAAAGCCACTGGCCTCTATTATTGACTGCTGAACCTGATAATCAAAAAGCTGTTCCATGCTCATACCGCCGGGACGTGCAGCGCCGCTTCGAACAGTGGCAAGTGATTCCTCACGAAGTTTGCCTATAGTGGCATGAATCTCAACACCAAGCGCTTCATTCAGACATGAATTACTGTCCGCATCAACAGCAAGTACAGCTTTTTTCTTTTTTTCAACCAGGTAACGAACGGTGAGGGCTGAAATTGTTGTTTTACCTGTACCGCCTTTACCGGCAAACCCTATTACATAAGCCATTACTGAATAATCCTCCTGTTTATTGACATGATAAATTAAAATAATCAGTGTTTATATAGAAACTTCTGTTTCTTATTTGTGTCATGCCCGAGATCAGTAATCGGGCATCCAGAACTCAATTAAGACACTGGATTCTCGATGCGAGTCTTCGCGAGAATTGCTTCGACCCGCTCAACAGCCCGCGAATGATGGCTCAATGTTTTAGATTATATACAAACACTAATCAGGGACCAATCAGGCAATAAGCCCTGACAGTCAGTACTAGTTTACTTTCCGTAAAATGTTAAATCAATATGAATGAATGCTATATGAGGGAAAAAGAGGTTTTATTTTGATGTGTCATTTTATATGTGTGGACAAGATCAAGATAGTCCCCGGGAGTTTCCAGCAATTTAACGCCAAGACCATCATAGTGGTCTTTGGATTTTGTCATTCTGCTGACTTCAACCGGCACCCTGATTATTTTATGTTTAAGGTGGATCAGGATCTCAAGAGAGGAATCAAAAGGAAAACTCATTTTTCCTGTTTTTATGAACATGCCATTTTCAGAAACGTTCGTGACCGTTCCTGTATAGTCAGTATGATAACAGGAAAATCTTACATTGAAATTTGATGGAACTCTTTTGAATTCTCTCTGGTTTTCTGTTTTTCTCATAAATAGTTTATTAACCGTGCTCCTTTTAGATGTTATAGAGTGGCCACGTCTATAACTCTTCTGCTGCGTACTTTGTTTAACCACATATGATAGGCATAATCTAGTACTTCACTTTTAGCCTCACTATCCATGCTGACAATTTTAACTCCAGTCAGGCACCTGTCATTTACCTGCTGCTTCCACATGACGTCTGCCATTAATGGATATGATGCTTCGTTATCCGGAATTTCAATATTTAATTCTATCCTGTCATCTGGCTGAAGATCGGTATTATCAGTTTCAAAGCACAGCCCACTTCGGGACAGGTTCTGTGTAGTGCCTGTAAGACTGGTTCCATCATTTTTTGTGTTGGCTATTGTTACTTTAATCGGCACATCAAATCTGAAATAACTTCTCCTGTTAGGCAGCATGTTTACCTCCCACTTATTGTTTTACCCGTTAATTTGCGGGCAATTAATGAGATGCCTCTCTCCTGACGGTGATTATTGCAAAATCAGTGCCTGAAAGAAACCTTTTGATATTTAAAGGAAATAAAGATAGTTAAGGATTTGAGTAGTCTGCTCTTTGACAGAAGGGTCTGATTTATGACGGGTATCAAGTAGTACTGCTAAGTTGAGACGGGCATTAACAAGCGTATTATTAACTTAATAATTATTGCACCCTGCGGTCTCTGCCGCAGGTTACTTCAATTAAAAAAGGGTGGAAAGTAGATACCACCCCTTTTTTCTTAAGTTTCTGCTAGAAGATTACAGCACAGGCAGCTTTGCCAGGGCCTCCCTGATTTTCTCTTCAGGGTACTCATAATCACTGAGCTTGCCTTCCATATAATCTGAATAGGCCTGAAGGTCCAGGTATCCGTGTCCACTCAGATTAAAGAGAATGGTTTTTTCCCTGCCTTCCTCTTTGCATATCAGGGCCTCATCAATGGCCCCTCTTATTGCATGGGCGGTTTCAGGTGCCGGGATAATTGCCTCGGTCCGGGCAAACTGCATGGCAGCTTCAAATACTGACATCTGGTGATACGCCTTTGCTTCTATCAGGCCGTCATTATAAAGCTGGCAAACAAGAGGTGCATCAGCATGATACCTCAGTCCCCCGGCATGGATGCCGGGTGGAATAAAATCGTGTCCCAGTGTATACATCATCAGAAATGGAGTAAGTCCTGCAACATCGCCGAAGTCATATCGGAATTCTCCTTTTGTAAGGGTAGGGCAAGATGCCGGTTCCACAGCTATGACTCTCAAATCCTTACCGTTTATTTTGTCCTGCAGAAAGGGAAAACTTATTCCTGCCAGGTTGCTCCCGCCTCCGCAACAGCCTATGACAATATCCGGGTAATCACCGGCGATTTCAAACTGCTTTTTCGCTTCCAGTCCAATTACTGTCTGATGATGACATACATGGCTCAGGACCGATCCAAGCGAGTAATTTGTATCCTCATGTGTTGCGGCATCTTCAACAGCTTCTGATATGGCAAGGCCAAGGCTTCCCGGATTATCAGGGTCTGCCTCAAGGGCTTTAATTCCGGTCTGGGTAACTCTGGACGGACTTGCATGCACTTCTGCTCCCCATGTTTCCATGGTAATTCTTCTGTATGGCTTCTGGTCATAGCTGACCCTGACCATATAAACGGTAACGTCCATGCCAAACAGGTTACCTGCCAGCGCCATTGATGAACCCCACTGTCCCGCGCCTGTTTCAGTTGCGATTCTTTTAATACCGGCCTGTTTGTTGTAATAGGCCTGGGGGATGGATGTATTTGGTTTATGACTTCCGGCCGGGCTTACCCCTTCATATTTATAATAAATTTTTGCCGGCGTGCCAAGGGCTTTTTCAAGCCTGTGGGCCCTGTATAAGGGAGACGGTCGCCAGAGAGAATAAATTTCCAGTACTTCTTCAGGGATATCGATCCAGCGCTCCTGGCTAACTTCCTGTTCAATAAGCGCCATAGGAAAAATAGCTGACAGGTCATCAGGTCCGACCGGCTGTTTCGTTCCGGGGTGTAAAGGTGGTTTTGGCAGATTGGGCATATCAGCCGAAATGTTATACCACTGTCTGGGTATCTCTTTCTCAGATAGAATGATTTTTGTTTCTTTCATAGTACCTCCATCAATATATTTAAACAGTCAGCTATATAACGTAGTAAGAATAAGAATGCACAGCCAGAATAAGCCTGAGATAAATAATATCATATTCCACAATATCTTTGATCAGATTTATCATTGATCATATCAAATATAATGTATCAGGCCTGATGGAGTAACCTCTGTCTGAAATTTGACATTTTTTCGAAAATGAGAAATAATTTCTTGTTTTAATTAATTGAGAATTGTTATATTTCAGGCAGTTTTAACCTGGCATTTTATTTGCTTTATTATCCTCATAATGAGATTTGGAGACTATCATGAGGACTTTAAACTGATATGAATGAAAGAAGAAAAATAACGTATATGAAAGATTTGGACCGCAGAAGTATTATCAGGATGGGGCTGATCACTACTGTTTCAATGCTTTTGCCTGGGAAAGCCTGGGCTCTTCAAAGATTAATGCCCCATGAAACTGATTCAGCTAAGATAACATTTCGTGAGAAGGCAATTTCGGGCTTAATTGAAGAGCAGGAGAGACAGTTATGTATCTATAACCTTCACACCAAGGAACATAGCGAAACAATTTACTGGAGAAATGGTGCATACATTGACAGTGCGTTAAAAGAGATGGATTTCATTTTTCGAGACCATTATAACGGGTCTGTTAAAAAGATAGACAGACGCCTTCTCGATTTTTTATATTCGATTCAGCAGAAGGCAGGAACGAATGAACCATTTCACCTTATATCCGGATACCGGTCCAAGAGAACCAATGCACGTTTGAGAAAAAGTAATAAAGGTGTTGCAAAAAAAAGTCTTCACATTTCTGGCAAGGCAGCGGATATTCGTTTACCTGAAGTGGGCATAAAGAAGCTGAGGCGAGCAGCATATGAGCTGCAAACAGGCGGCGTTGGTTATTACCCCAGGTCTAATTTTGTGCATATAGACGTAGGAAGGGTCAGGTTCTGGAGGGGGTAGAATTCAGTTGTTTTTTAAAGAATGACCTTTTCCAGAAAGAACAAAAGTACCACAACCGATACATGCCAGTATCACACCTGAAGAAAACAGATATCTATATGGGATTGCCAGCAGTCCACTTACATCACTGACAGAACTCATATATCCAGAACCGAAAACCACAATCATATTTCCCATGTTACTGAAGAAGTTTGATGTCAGGCACAACTCAGGGACCGGTTTAAATTCGGTGATGAATGGCAGAGTTGCAGTGGGCAAACATATCCCGATCAATAATACGATAATACCTGTTTTCCTGGATGCAGACATATCGTTACCCTTGAACAGGACCTACATATACCCCAGATCTCTAAGCTTGCTCATAATCTCTTCTTTACCCTGACCGCGGCCGGCCCGTTCATAGGTATTCTCAAGGTCCTGTTCCCAGGCGGGAATATCTGACATTTTTGTTGTCGAGCCCTTTGCCCCCAGAGAGCGGTAGCCTTCTTTGTATAACGTGCAGAAAGGAACTTTGTATTTAAACATGAAGTCCCATATGTCGCGTTCCTTAAAATGCAGTATGGGCTGAATTCTCATATGAGGCGGAATTTTTCTTGGACTAACATAATCTTCTTCAACTCTGGCTTCCTGCTCATCCCATCTTATGGCGGTTGCAACTGCCTTTACATTATTCTCTTCAAGAAATACATTCATGGCTATTGTCTTCATCAGATGATTGCCTACAAATGATTCCGGTTCAAAGGGGAACTCTTCCTCTTCGTATTCAAGCACTTCAATCTCCTGCCTGTTACGCTCATTAAGACTGCTGACCCTGACCATGTCTCCAACCTTTTCCGCCTTATCACTTACATCGGTGTTCTTGGCGATCCTGGCATCAAGGTTCCACTCCTCCTTCAGTTTGTTAAACATGTCCCATATTTCCTCAAAGACATAGCCCTCGTCAATGAACATGCATTTCGGCATTGGCTTTCCCAGTTCCTTACAGGCTTCCCTGAAGAGCCAGACCATTGTTGTGCTGTCTTTGCCGCCAGTCCATGCAACGGCCATGTTTTCAGAACCGTATTCATTGATGGCTTCTTTAATAATATTTTTTGAGTGGTCAATCTTTTCCTCGAGGCTCAGAGCCATTAATTTTTCCATTTCATCCTGAGTCACTTGTTCCTCCTTAAGGCAAATAGGTTTGCATTGAATAATTAATTATAAATAAAGCATCTCCTGTTTTGCTATCACAATGAGAAATCGGCACTACCGATGCAATAAGCAGCATTATCGATATTATCAGATACGCACGTTTTATCGGTTAGACCAACAGGCTTCTTAAGCATGCAAGTAAATATTGTAGTGTTATTTGTGATAATAAGCAAAACGGGTTAAATAGTGTCTGTGTATAAACTTCCGTTTTTTGTATTTGTCATACCCGATTACAGACTTCGGGTATGACGGCTTAAAGTTTGACTTTATACACAGATTCTAAATAGTCAATTGAAGGAATATCTACTAAAATTTATTGCAGAATGAGGTTGCTTATTAAGACCGTTCCATTACTGATCAGGAGATTACTGTTCATCGTTGTTGTTCCGGAAGTCTCTGAATAATCACATTTAAAACCCCCGTCAATGGTAACAGTTTTATTGAGGTTAAGATTTGCATCTCCTGAAAGAGATGTTTTTTGAATCTGGATTACATCACCCTCGTCAGCAGCACCGTAGGCCTCCTGAAGGGTTAAATAAAATGCAGGAATGGTCCCTGTAATTCTGAAAGGATTATTGTTACACATGGGAATATTCACCGCTACACTAAATGACCTGGAAGCAGTAAAAATAAATGAGTGTAAAGGTGTCGCACGCATGTCAATCTGCTGACCAGTCGTATCATCAGTGAGCGTTACCGTATAATCCTGCGGTATCATTGAAAGGTCCCAGGTGATGGTAAATGTTTCATTTAACAGAGATGAGTCAGGATCTATATCTATCGTAACGGGCCAAGACTTTGACATGCCGGTATCATTGGATTTAATATCTCTCCAGAATTTATTGTGGTCCCTGTTCCATTCATCATGAGGGAAGTAAGCCCTGATATCACTTCCAAATAATGCATGGGTATCCCACAGATTGTCGAATCCGTCGGAAGCGGTATCGTCTGCTCCCAGGATCAGCACATTGTGAGAAGCACCGGATTCAATCTTCATTCGTACATGCCAGTCAGGTTGTGCCAGTAATGTCGAAGGAATGAACATCGCAATTACCAGTGTGCAGAAGACCGTATATCTTAAAATACAACAGTGAATAAAGAAGTGTTTTATATTTATTTTAATTTTGTTCATTTCCTGTATCCCTGTATTATGGTGCATATATTCTTAATGTTGTCGGAACGTTATCTGATACATACATGTAATAACCCATCCATGGATCAAGCGTTGCTTTCGGTGTTCCGTTAAATGATTTAAAGACATAACCCGGACCATTACCCTCCCATTCATATATGGAATTGCTTACCCAGCCGTTTAGAACGGCATCAAGATAGGTGTATTCTGTTCCGCCCCTTACAATCATGGCATCTTCAAGATTGATAATGGCGTTGAAAGGATTACTGACTATTGTCCATCCCCCATCACCATCAAGCGGGATATCGACATTAGCCCTCACTTCATTTCCTACACCGCCTGGTTCATCAACTCTTCTGTCTCCGCCATCTGAATAAATAAAATATCCCCTGCCGCTCAATAAATTTCCATAGGTACTATCCATCCAGTCACCCTGAATACCGTTAACCGGATGATCCGGACCATATGAATCCCAATATATGCAGTACTGGGTTCCGGAGTCATCACCCAGCAGTGATATATAAGAGAGATTGGACAGGCTGAGGTCTTTGGGAACACCCACAATATTATATCCGGTCAGGAGATAAACTGACGGCCCTGTCTCATAGCCCGGAGCAACCGAAGGAAGTGTAACCGTTGACGTGTCTCCTGTCGCTGCCTGCACTTCAAAAAAGTATCTGAGATCTTCCGCAGGTCCGAATCCGTTAGTGAAGTAATAGATTTTACCGTCCGAGTAGGTTGTATCGAGAGGATCTTCTTCAACCATTGTATACCCATAATACCCATCATTATCACCAATGAATACAATGGGATAATTGGCTGCAGGCGGATCTTCCTGATCGTCGATATAATTAATCTTAAATGTAAACGTGGTAGTTGTATCTCCCGTATCCGGATTTAAACCGTTATCATATGGAAAATTCAGATAGGACAGAGAAGGCATGTCCGGAGGAGAGGTCGTATAAGAAAATCCAAACGGCGTAGCCATTTGGTTGCCAGCAGCATCCTTTACCCCTGTATTTATTGTTACCAGATAAGATACAGAGTATGTCTGTCCACTCGCAACGAATATTGCCTGATTCGCACTGCAGCCTGCAAATGCCAGCGATCCAGCATCTATTGTTACCGTTGATGTGTTTACCGTAGTACAATCCACGTTCTCATCCCATAAAATTGTTATCATGCTGTTGGGATTAACATTTGTGGAGCCGTCTGCAGGCACCGTATTTGAAACTGATAATGCTGTTCTTTCTACAGTAACCGTATTGCCTGTAACAGGAACTTCAATATTTCCTACCGAGTCAGTGGCTCTGCTCTGAATAGTATGCTGTCCATCTGTGGGAAGAGTCCAGGCATATGTCCAGTTTATATTAGTTCCGGGACATAATGGGCAGGATGCAGGGTTCCATGTATTTCCGCCGTCCGTGGATACTTCAACGCCTGATACTGCTATATTGTCTGTTGTATCACCACTAATGGTATATGGATTAGCAGTGCTGTTATTTAAGAATGCTCCATTAGCCGGTGTGGTTATTGATGATGAAGGTACGGTATTATCAACATTAATTGTCAATGCAGTACCTGTTACATAATTGTCAGCAAAGTCTATTATTGCCAATGTCATATTATGAGGACCGTCCGCAAAACCGGATGGAGCATTAAGCATAATAGTTCCCGTACACTTCTGGGTTGCTGTGGAGTAAGTGGCATTGCCGCTAAAACCGGCCTGGAAGCCATCCAATCTTATATTACAGTTTGCACCATCAGCTATACCGAGACCAGATTCAAACACACTTGCATCTATCACGATCGAGTCAGTGTCTTTATAATATGTATTGCTGGCCGGCAGATTCCAGGAATATATGGGAGCAGTCCTGTCAATGGTTACCGTATTGCCTGCTGCAGCGGTTTCTAGATTATTGGAAGTATCGGTTGCACGGCTCTGTATAGTGTAAGGCCCGTCTGCGGGCACTGTCCATGAGTACGCCCAGTTTACATTTAGTCCGGGACAATCTGCACATGCTGTGGGTATCCAGGCTCCGCCATTTATGGATATTTCTATTCCCTGTACTAAGATATTGTCTGTGGCCGTACCCGTTATAGTGTATGGATCGGGTGATGCACTGTTAATATATGAGCTGTCCACAGGATCTGTAATGGCTGACGCAGGCGGTATAATGTCTGTACTCTCTGTTGTAAAAGAGAAAGCAAAATTTACACTCATGGGATTGCCTGCAATATCTGTTACGGTTGTGTCAACAGTTACCGTGTACCCGGTCAATCCGGTTTGCCCTGTTGGAGTAAATACAGCCTGACTTCCGACACAGGATGTTAATACCCAACCAACAGGGGGCAGTATTGATACCGAAGAAGTGTTGACCGTTGTACAGTTAACATTTTCATCCCAGTTGATGGTTACCGGACTGTCTACGCCGACATCGGGTGCCAGGTCTACTGGATCAGTTGAAATCACACTCGGCGCTGTAGTATCTACCACAACACTGGCAGGAGTCCCAAATGCAGCTGATACGTTTCCTGTTGCATCCTTTGCCCATGGATAAAGTGTATACGTCCCGTCAGATGCGACCGTGTATGTGAGCGGAGCTGAGCCAA
>CALZJD010000062.1 GCA_945787795.1 Thermodesulfovibrionia bacterium
GCATACAGCCTGGATGTGAAGCTGTAGTCAGATCCAATGGATAGTCTGAAATAGTCCTCTTCTGATCTGTGATCATCTGCAGCGTTTGCCAGGATGTGGGCCGCTTCAAGCCATGCGCCGGCCCCGCCTATGGAGCGGGTCAGGTCTATTCCCAACAGTATGTTTTCCTTGAAAACCATTGTCATAAGGGAAATATCGGTTTTTAATAAATAAAATTGCATGCGGACATAAGCAGCGCTTTCATCAGCATCGAAATCATTTCCAAATACGATTCCTGAATCAAACTCTCCCATCTCTCCCAAGGGGGTCTTTACCCTGATTGCATCCACTCCAACCAGTTCATCTTTTGCTATGGTATTAACAGTAAAAGGTGCAATTATATCAGTTGGATTAATGACCCGGGCTGAACCGAATGCAACCGGTTGTCTGCCCGCATACAGATCAAAACCAGGTGCAGTATATGTAAGGAAAGCCCTGTCAAGATTCTGTGCAAGTATAAAGTCACTGTCCTGATCATCAAAGATGTTTTCCCCCAGGTCATCGATACGGTACGTGAAAAAAGAAGAGTTTGCAAATGAGCGGTCTGACAATATGCCTCCGCGGTCTCTCAACCATGGAAGGACTTCATATGCCAGCTCAAAAGATGTTGATCCGGAAGTAACAATATCAAGTTTTATTCTGGCCCTTGAAAGCGCTTCAAAGGCCGTGTCATTCTTTGAATCGGAAATAACCATGAAATTCCTGACATATCCTGATGTGCTGATCTCACTGTCGGCATATACATAATCAGGGGTGATAAGAGCAGTGGCACATAAGGCAGCAATAAGAATATACAATTTCGATCTCACTTATTGTCTCGTCTCGTCTTTGTCTATTGATCCGTCTTTGAGCAGCACAAGCCGCCTTGCCTTTTCCATGATCATGCTGTCATGGGTAGAAAATACAAATGTAATGCCGCTTGTTTTATTGAGGTCATGCATCATGTCTAAAAGGGAGGAGGCAGTTGCAGAATCAAGGTTGGCTGTGGGCTCATCAGCAAGGATGATGTCAGGCCTTGAAACCATGGCCCTTGCTATAGCCACCCGCTGCTGCTGTCCTCCTGAAAGCTGTTTGGGAAGTCTTGTCTCCATTCCTTCAAGTCCTACCTGATTCAATATGGATATGACACGGGAGTGCCTTTCACTATCGCTTACCCCCTGGAGCAGCATGATGTACTCGATGTTTTCTTTAACCGAAAGGACCGGGATGAGATTATAGGACTGGAAAATAAAACCAATCCGGTCCCGCCTGATGTCTGACAGCTCACTGCCCTTCATCTCACTGATAAGCTTGCCTGAAAGTGTCACGGTGCCGGATGTGGGAGTATCAAGGCCGCTGATTATATTGAGAAGAGTGGTCTTGCCTGACCCGGAAGGACCGGCAATGGCTGTGAACTCACCTTTTTTTATGGCCAGAGTCAAATCCCTCAATGCATGGACCATCATGCCGTCAGTATCATATGTCTTTGAAACTTTTTCTATCTCCATTACAGTGTCAGGCATGTGAGTTCCTTTCTCATACTTATTACTCATGGTAAATTCTGTTGCAATGCAGTTTGTTAAAAGTTATTTGTTATGCGAAATGAAATAGCAGCAAAGCATTCCTTTTTTACCTAATAACGTATAACTAATAACGTATGACATTCACGTTTGCCATCACCTGCTTTTTTCCAAAACATATTAAATATTACTTCAGATTCTGGATGATTAATAACATAACTAATAGCTGGCTACAGACTTCTCTGCATTGCCCTTGCCGGTGTCATTTTGGCCGCGAACACGGCAGGGTAGATCGCCGCAGTCAATGAAAATATAAAGATCAAAACCGGGTAAAGAGTAAACTGTTTAAGAGCAAGCTCCGGGTACAGGAGCTCTGTTATTGTTACACCGGCAAACTCAATGCCTTTGTAGTTTATTCCATAATATGCAAATAAGCTGATAACGGTCAGTCCCAGCAGTGTTCCCAGTATAATGCTTATAAGGGATAGTGACGCTGCTTCAAAGAATATAATAAGCGCCATATACATCGGTCTTGTGCCTATTGCCCTTAAAATACCAAACTCAAACATCCTCTCATACAGGGACATGAACAGGGCATGCATAATGATAACCACAACTATACAGAATACGAGCGAAGAAGTTATTATTGTTGAGATGTTAGTCATATCAATTATGCTGTCAATCTGTGGAACAAGCTCCCTCCATCCCTCAGCCTTATTGCCTCTTGCCGAATATGTATTCCAGAAGGCCAGAGAGGGATCACCTGCATCATTAATATCATGGAATTTCATGGCGATCTCATGAGAACGGTTCCCGATAGCAAGAAGGTGCCGTGCTTTTTCTATATTAATAAAGGCCATGCTGCTGTCAGCCTCCCTTATGCCCATATGGAAAATACCGGTCAATCTGAACATGTCCTGTGAAAGTTCGCCTGTCTCTGCCTGCGCTACCGTGAGAACAATCCTGTCTTCCAATTCCACCTCCAGTGTCTCAGCTGCCTTGGATCCGATTATGATCTGCATGTCGTTTTCTTTATCCAGGTATTGCCCCTGATGTATTGATTCGTCAATCATGGAGATATTTTTTTCCCGGGCAGGGTCTATCCCATAGAGCATTACTGAGTTAACGCCTGCTGCTGAGCTTAGCATTCCGTATGACACAGTGCGGGGAGAGAACTCAGACAGGAGCCTTTCAGTCGAGAGTGATGTAATGACCGCGTCTGATTCCTTGATTGTGTTCTCAACTTCAAAGGTATCCCTGAAGCCTTCAGCGTGTATCTGAGCCTGTCCAATAAATGTATCTGTAGCTGTCCTGATCATGCTGTCCATCATACCTAAATAAAGAGCGTCTATAAGCATGAGAGAGGCAAGGGTGATTCCTACGGCAAAGCCCGAGAGGAGCGTTCTCCTCCTGTTTCTCAGGATATTTCTCCATGCAAGTTTTAACAGCAGTGTCATAATGTATTCTTTCTATCCACCCCTTTGTAAAAGGGGAACTTTATCGGAATTAAATGCATGATCAATTCGACCTCATAGCTTTTACAGGGATGATACGTGCGGCCCTGACAGCCGGCCATATACTGACCACAATTGCGGTGGAGAAAATGATCAATGCCGGATTTATCATGGAACGGGAAGTTATTTTTGAAGTAAGTTTTTTGAATATATATCCGCCATACTCAATAGGAGTTGGATAGGTGATTCCATGAACAAGGAACCACCAGTTTGCCAGCACTCCGGCTATGGTGCCGATGATAATACTGATGACTGCGAGAAATGCTGTTTCAAACAGGATAAGCTGAAATATCTGGAAAGGCCTTGTTCCCAGTGCCCTCAGGACACCGAACTCTCTTGTTCTTTCAAGCAACACCATAAGGACCGTATTAAGCACACCTACGGCTATTATTATGGTAAAGACCGCAATGGAATAGCGGTTGCCTTTCAGGTCGGCCTGCATGGCCCGGTAAAAGGCAGCTTCCACTATCTGCCAGGGCTCTACTGATATCTCAGGATCATTCAGTTTATTCGCTATGAGTTTCTTTACCAGGTTCGTCCTTGAATGATCAGAAAGTACAATCGCTATCTCATGTGCACCGCTTTCCATGGAAAGGAATTCCCTGGCCTTATTGATATGCATGAAACATATGGATTCACCGTAGGAGCTGCCTTCATCTCCTATAATACCGGTGACAGTGAAGAGATTATTGGCTATTGAACCGTCTATGCCCTGTGATATAAGCGCTATCTCTCTGCCCAGATCGACTTTAAGTACCCTTGCAAGACCGTTAGTAATAATGATCTCATTTTGAGCAGTATCTGATATGAACTCTCCTCTGCTGACTCTGTTTTTCAATCTCGTTGTTGTTGCTTCTCTTGCCGGATCAATGCCTGTTACCTTTGTCCCGGTCGTCTTTTTTCCTGCAAAGGCAAGTGCAGGGGTGTACACTCTTGGAGCCCATGACTGTACATGGGAGATGGACTGAATTTTGCTGCCAATTGCATCCGGGTCTTTCAGTGTATTGTATATGGAAGGTTTATCGAGATATCCATTCATGTGAAGCTGGATATGGCCGGTGTGGTTTCTGGTTATCATATCTATGAGATTTCCGTACGTCCCGTCAACCATGCCGAAGAACAGCCCGAACAGTGCACATCCCCCGGCCATCATCATACCGGTTAAAAAGGACCGCCGTTTATGGCGGAAGATGTTTCTAAAAGCAATTTTGAGAAGGATCATATTTATTAATAATCTCCCCTGCCCCCTCTTTGTCAAAGAGGGGAAGGCTATCTCCCCCTTTGGTAAAGGGGGATGAAGGGGGATTTTTCATTTATCTTTTCTTTTGTAAATTCCGAAGTGAAAACGTATCTGCTTTCAGCTCTATGTCAAACTTAAGGTCAATATATTTTATGACAGTTTTTTTGTCGGGTTTATTAAGAGGTTTCATTACTAGTACGGAGGGTATTTCCCGTCCGCCGAAACTCTTTATTTCGCTGAATTCCATGAGCCGCATCCTGCGTCCTTTTTCGTCAAAGAAAGACTCTTCAACAGGGATATAATCCTTTTTGCGAACAACCAGTTCTATCCTGGCCCAGACAATGGGAATATCTTCTTTAGGTATCAATTCAATGTAATAATAATCCGGGTTGGCATTGTCAGGGGTTATCAGACGGGAATCATAGTCATTGATCATTGAGCTTTCCCTGACAAGGTCATCGTTGGTAAAATCCGATCCCATCCATGAACTCATCATCATTGAAGGAGGGACTTTTATGACTTTGTTAATCTTTGGGAAATAGTTCCACATCTCGGTTTTTTTCCTGAGCGTGGCTATGCCGGCATCTTTTTTGGGACTGTTAATATGGATCAATGTCCTGTCCAGCCCTTCACTCCAGATATCCATTTTGAGAGTTCGTTCCCAGTGCTCGGTCCTGATCGTCATTTCTACATCACCATAGCTGGTGTCACTTCTGTACAGTCTGTCCATTTTCTCAACGATAGTGTTAACATCTGGAATGTTCTCTGCCTGAACTGCCAGGATAGGGGCGAAAAAAACCGGTATTAATAATACCAGTGCGTTTATTATTAATTGATCTGTTTTCGTTTTCATAGGTATCAATATATCATATAGGGTATCAATTATGACAAAAGATTTATATGTAAGGTATATTCCTTTGTTAGTCGCGCTGCTCGTCCTGCTTGCCATATTACATCCAATACCCTCGTATTCTGCCAGTATAGACCCGTCGTTTAGATTTTCCACGATAGAAACAGATCACTTTACTATTCATTTTCATCAGGGTCTTGAAATGTCTGCGTACAGGACTGCAGACATACTGGAAGGTGTCCATGATACGTTAACAAAAAATTTCCAATGGACCCCCAGGGACAGAACCCAGGTTGTACTTCTTGATAACACTGACTTTGCAAACGGTCTGGCAACGGTCCTGCCTTACAATGCGATGTATATAAATCTGTCTCCTCCCTTTCCGGACCTGACAATAAGTGAGAGTGATGACTGGCTTGAGCTTGTGCTTATTCATGAATATGTTCATATTCTCACATTGGACCCTGTAAGGGGATATTCATCAGACTTGAGAAAAATATTTGGTAAAACCATACCCGGCAATGACCCTTTATCTTCCGTTCTGTTTTTTCTCACTGCCCCGCCCAATATATTTTTGCCGGACTGGTGGGTAGAGGGTATTGCCACATGGGCTGAAACAGAATATACATCATCCGGAAGAGGCAGAAGTTCAATTGTGGACATGATCTTCAGGATGGCTGTTTTGGAAGATAAGATCCCTGAAATAGACCGTTTAAATGGAGATGTGCCGTACTGGCCGTCAGGAAGTACTCCTTATATCTATGGAATGCTTTTTAAAAAATACATTGCTGACACCTATGGCAGGGAACTTCCGGGAAAACTGAACTCAGCCCATTCAGGCAGGATCCCTTTTTTTATTAACCACCCTCCAAAAAAACTCACAGGACTGAGCTATATTGAACTTTACAGGGAAGTAGTTAAAAACCTGATGAATGAGCAGATGCATAAGATAGAGATGTTAAAAGCCCGGGACTTTACCGAAGTGATAGAACTGCCGGTTACTGGCGAGAGAATGACAAATCCGCGAGTTTCACCACGGGGGCGATATCTGGCGGTCAACAGGCGGGACCCGCATGATCATGAAACAATAGTGATATATGACTTCACCACCGTTGATGAGATTTCCAGAGTCAGGAGGATGCCGTCTGATCATAGTCTTTCCTGGTCTCCGGATGGACGAAGCCTATATTTTACCCAGGCGGCAAAGAATAACAGTTATAACCTGTATCAGGACATTTATGTGTTTAATATCCAGACCACATCGGTAGAACAGATCACCAGCAATTTAAGGGCAAAAGATATAGATGTATCACCAGAGGGAAGCCGGATTGTATTTGTCAAAACAGAAACAGGCCGTCAGAACATAGCGGTTCTCACCCTTGAAGACGGTACAATCAGAAACGTTACAGATTATGATGACCAGGTCCTTTCCTCGCCACGATGGTCTCCTGACGGACAGTCATTCGTGTACTCAAGGCGCGATATCAATGGTAAGACATCTATAGAACGGCTGTATGTTGATACACATAGCAGCGAAACATTACTGGAAAGTGATGCAAATAATTTATTTCCTGTGTGGTCAACTGACGGCAGCCATATAATTTACAGCTCTGATAAAACGGGTGTTTTTAATCTCTACGCCTATTCAATATCAGAAGATGAGGTCTATCAGATAACCCATCTCCCTGGCGGGGCCTTTCATCCGGAAGTATCCAACAACAAGATATACTTCTCAAGTTACAGCTCAAAGGGATTTCATATAGTTGAAATTCCCTATGCGCCTTCCCGCTGGACAACAGATATCGGTCCAAACATACAAACATCATGGAATAAACAGGGGGAGGGGGATGAGGAAGGTGTGGTCAGGAAACAGTCAAGCCATGCCGATCATAAAATAAAAAAATACGATCCAAAAAGGACATTGCTTCCCGGGTTCTGGCTGCCCTATATTTCCTATGATGATGAAGGGGCTGTGCCGGGTGTCTTTACTGCCGGACATGACGTTCTTGGATATCATACGTACATATTACGAGCCGGGCATGGAGCAAGCGGCAGAACATATTTTGACCTTAATTATCTTTATGACAGGTGGAAACCATCATTTATTTTCAGGGCATATTCGCACCCCGTGTATTATTCAGATCTCTTTGCAAATGGGGGCGGTTATTATGAAAGGAGCAGCGGGGCAGGGCTGGAGATCCGTTACCCTCTGCCAATGAGAAATCTGGAATCATCATATACGGTCAAAGCAGGTCTGAATATTGAAAAAGTAAGCCATTTAACAGAATTTGAAGGCAGGAGAGTTGAGAACTATGAAATATTTGAAGGCAGAAAGGACAGCATATATGCCGGATTCAGCTATAACGGGGCGTTACGATATCCCCTGTCCGTAAGCCTTGAAGAAGGAAGAGATATTTCTGTTTTGTTCAGGAATTATATTAAAGGTCCTGATCGTAGAGAATATTTACTTGACTATAAAGAGTATATGGGCCGGTCATCTAACCATGCAATTTATATGAACGTGAGAATGGCTTTTTCCGAGGGTGACCATACCGCGCAACAGGCCTTCCAGATAGGCGGTGTTCCCTATGGGCAGAACAGATATCCAATAAGAGGATTTCCGTCGAACTTTGATAAAGGAAACCATGTTGTTACATATACCCTGGAATACCGGTTTCCTCTCTGGTATATATTCAGGGGGTGGAATACAAAGCCTGTATTTCTTGACCGTCTTCATGCTGCTCTGTTTGCTGATACAGGCAATGCATGGGGGACTGACAAGGGTTTTGAGTTGAATGATTTTTCAGCCGGCATCGGGGCTGAGGCAAGAATGGATACTGTCCTTGGATATAAGGTGAGAATAACCCCGACACTGGGTGTTGCACAGGGATTAACGGATGAGGGAGAGACCCAGGTGTATTTTATTATTTATATCGGTCTTTGAGATCAGGCTGCTCCTTTTTATTTTTTTCACTCGCTCATGTAACCAGATTTTAATCAGTACTCCTCTATCAACCCCTATTGTTTGACGTATTTTATCTGGCCTATAAATTTCAATAGAAGAATCAAAGAAAGATAGGCTTTACGAGGGAAAATGAATGAGGCGCGTGTCCCATGTCCGTGCCTGACCCCTTTCCTTCCACCATCTTTTCTCTTGATAAATAATCAGTGTTTGATACTATTTAAATATGCTTAAGAGAATATCTGTAAATTCTGATATCTGTGAAGGAAAACCGGTAATACGAAATCTGCGTATCACGGTAGATTTTGTTCTGAAATTATTGGGTGATGGTTATTCAGCGGATGAAATAGTTGAGAATTATCCGGAACTCGAAAAAGAGGATGTATATCAGTCAGCCAAATACGGGGCATGGCTTGCCAGCGAGAAAACAATTGCTATTGCATGAAAATTCTCGCTGATTTGCATATCTCGCCTGCAACTGTACAGTTTCTTGAAAGTCTTGGACACGACGTTGTTCGGATAATGAAATTCTAAAACCCACATCGTCAGATAAATTGATCACTGATACAGCCGAAGGCAGTGACAGAGTGATACTGACCCAGGACCTGGATTTTTCAGAGATTATTTCATTGTCAGGAAATACAAAACCATCCTTAATAACCCTCAGGCTGTCTTCTTCAAGAATAGAATTTGTAAATACTATTCTTGAAAAAGTGTTACCCGGTCTTGAAAGTGATGTAAGGAAAGGGGTAATCGTAACCGTCGAAGACAATCGAATAAGAATCCGCAAGCTGCCTGTCTGAATCTGTATCCAACCTGGACTATCTGCCGGGATCAGTCGTTTTCTTTCCCGCTGTTTTCTTCTGCCACCTGACGTACTGACATCTTCTTCTCTGTCACAAGTTCAACTGCATTAATCTTAAACTCACGACTGAAATAACGATTAATTTCTCCCATATCAATACTACAAGTTTTCAGGAGTGTCCATCAATTCGGGGGAAGTCCATCATATTATCAATATGCTGATTGTTTATAAAATATGAGTATTGCAAATAGGTATCAGCAATAAAATAAGGCCTGAAATTAACCACACCTCTGATACTCATTCATTCTGAGTAATTATTGACTTTTCTTAGTCCCCTTTATTCTTATCATCGTCACTCTGATCGGCTTCAACCATTTATTTCCCAGGCTGAACCCTCTGGGATTCTGACTGAAGAGTCCCTGTATTTGTCCCTCTTACCATGATAAGTATTTCATCACCCCGTCCTTTATCAATTATGACTCTCCTGCTGAGGATTCTCTTAATCAGAACACCTTTTAACATATCTCCTTTTTTATAGATGTCCTGGTCCCCTGAGGCAAGGTTCTCTATAAGTGCGATATTATTTTCAGGTTCATCCACCAGAGCGGTCCCGACAAGCTTCAGGCCCAGATCATTTCGAGCGTATGATAAATCCGTGAGGTATCGATCCCTTTGTTTTCTTGTCCTGCTTACAAGCACATATTCCTCCTCGCCATCATTTATCATAAGTATTTCATCACCCCGTCCTTCATCAATTATGACTCTCCTGCTGAGGATTCTCTTTATCAGAACACCTTTTAACATATCTCCTTTTTTATAGATCTCCTGGTCCCCTGAGGCAAGGTTCTCTATAAGTGCGATATTATTTTCAGGTTCATCCACCAGCGCGGTCCCGACAAGCTTCAGGCCCAGATCATTTCGAGCATATGGTAAATCCGGGAGGTATCGATCCCTTTGTTTTCTTGTCCTGCTTACAAGCACATATTCCTCCTCGCCATCATGTATCAGGTGAATCCTCTCATTAATGAAATATGCCTTCATCACCATGGACCCCTCAAAACTGAGTTTGTGCTTCCTCAGGAACTGTTCTGCTTCTGCAAGGCTGGCGAACCTCCCTGCCCGGACAGCATAAAACCTCCCTATCTTCTCTATCCGGAGAGCCTGAAGTGCTGTCCCCTCCAACGACTTTTTAATAATCCTGAATTGCTTTTCAGCCCTTTGACTATTCTTAAAACTTCCCGTCTGAATCGTGTACATGGACTCTTGAGATATCTTCTTTTCTTTTGGCTGCACTGAATGTGCCGAGGCCTTCCGGGCACTGATAACACCTGTTACCCCGAAGAATAGCAAAGATGCCATTATTGTAAAACAAACCATTATCCTGTACTTCATTGCTTTCCGTCTGACGTTGAACATATACACTCCTAAAATTGTATCCTACAAATTACTTTTAATTGGTTTATCATTAGAATGAAAATCTCCATAAGTGCTCATTATTTTCTGCTATTAGCAATTATAATGCAATTTTCATACTAACTTATAACGCATTGATTTAAATGATTTTCAAAAAATTAATTCATGCCTTAAGTGTAAATTTATTTATCAAGTGTAAGGAATCCCAACTTTTTGAAATCTATATTTATATGAATGAGTGTTTATTAACAATTGAAATCTTTACCATTTGATGGGAGTCTACTTTGAAGACAACTTAAACAAGTCAATAATATCGGTCAGTATCAATATTATTGATATGATGGGATTAGTAAGTGAGCATCACAGTACCAAAATCTGCTGATTTATAATGGGAATCAATAAAATCCATTCAGGATGAAGATTTCATTCGGTTATTGCTGATTATTACACCGAACAAAATTACGTACTCATATCTGTTATCAATATTTCTGATGTATCAGATTGTTGAGGATTAATCTAAATTATCAATGATGCGCAGTGATTCTAAAGTTGAGGATTGCCATTAGAAAGTGAGCATAAAAAAGGGATTAGGATCAACTAAGCCCAACATATTTATCTGTAAATATTATTATTGTATTGAGTTGTAAAACTTCTAACTTCACTTTCCACAATGCCTCCATTTTCATCATTTACATCCACTTTCCAATAATAAGTTGTCCCTGCTTTTAATCCAAACACTTTTTGTGTAATCTCATTATTGTTTTGAGATGGATTATTGCCTCCATCTTCTCCGCTTGGGTTTTCATTAACAACAATAGAGTTATTTTCGCCAGTACCTCCACTACATGATATTAAAAGAACAATAAATATCAACAACACAGCAAAAAGAAGAACATTATTTCTTCTATTTCTAATCCCACCTATAAAGGATAGTCCAAATATTAAGAAACTTAAGCCTGTACCAGCATAGAAATAAATTTTATTTACAACAGAAGCTGTAATTTCTTTCGTAATGCATCCTATTGAAATATTTTCATCTTCACAAATAGAAAGAATATATGTCACCTTGTGACTTTCAGGAGATTTACTTCTTTCCCACTTAAAAGCAATTGTTGTATCAAGTAATGTTTGGCCATTAACAGGAAATATAAGCTTTGGTAATGAAGGTGGAACATTCACATGCACACATGGTAGAGCACCAACATAACTTCCGGATTGAGACATCGTGCAAACAGGCCCCCCTTTTGCAGGGCGAAAATCATTATTATCCTCATCAATAAAGAGAGGGTTTGTCACCAGCGAGTGTTTATCCTTACCAGTTTCAGCTTGAAATTCCATGAACTCATCCACATCATAGGATTCACACTCATATCCACCACACTGATCATCAATACAGGGTGGATAGTGAATCAATTGCGGAGAATCCTGGTAAAGAGCGTTATAGTCCAGGACGGCAAGCTCATCTCCGGTCCATTCGCTTTCCACGGAATAAAGTGCATTTTTTGCCTTATAAAAAATATTATTACGAATGTATAAGCCATGTGTACTTGCAGCATTATCATAAAAAGCCAGGTGTTTTCCATTGTGCCATCCGGCGTCCGTTTCCTTCCACCTTTGATTATGTCCCCAACCATATCCTCCCTTGACACAGGTATTGTTTTCAAAATATATATCATGAGTAGTGGCTGACTCCGGTCTGTTCCAGTATTCAAAACAATATTCGGAATTCCATATAATATTATTCCTGAAATACTGGTTGTATTTCTGATTGTTTTCCCTGCCGCCTTGGGTCGTCAAGGCAGCGTCGTATATTTCCCATAGCCTACATCGCTCAACCAGCGTATCATGCGTAGTATCCATAAATTCAATGCCGTTACCATAACGGACAACTTGATCGTCTAACCTGCTGCCCCCAATGTAAGAAAAATCACAATCTCTGACTATTATATGATGAACATTTCCTCCACCAATTCCATGTGAGCCTCCATATTTCAGATGAAGGTTTTCATAAATAACATAGTTTATGTGGTATTCATTAATAATGAACCGGTTGAGAGCACATTCAATATTCGAGTAATAAATTGCAGGATTAACTTGAGAATAGATTTTAAGAAGCAAGTTTTCTTCATCGTACCAAAACTTTCCTTGAGTATCCAGTTCTTCTTCATTCCTAACTTTCACTCCAACTGATGCTTCATCATTGAAAATTAAATTTCCAACATCTTTCGATAATCCAGAAGTAGACCATATATTTCCCCCTTCATTATTCCAGTCATTGGTGTCATTTTTCGTCAGGGAACCTAAAAGCAATGGTTTATTTCCAGTTCCATAAGCACCATATTTTATATGCCCGGTTACATCACCACTATATGGTATCAACTGTTCTCTCCAAATTTCGCCTCTTTTAAATAATATTTCATCACCTGGACTAAAGGACAGGTTATTTACTTTATTTAAAGTTCTCCAAGCTGTTGTCTCAGAAAGACCGTCATTTAAATCATTCCCATCAGTAGCATTAACATAATATATAGATGTCGCTTCAACGGTAACTCCGGAAACAAATATAATAAATATAAAAAGGAGAAAATGATAAACATTATACTTAAGTTCCATTTGCTGATTCTTAAATTTATTCAGTATGTTAGTCATAAAATCTTCGCAGGTTATTATCAGCTATTTTCTTAACTATTATATATTCTATGCTATCGATTACTAAATGAAATATGCAATAACATTATCTATACTTATTTGTTCAGGCGGGGGAACTATTAAAATATTGAAAAAATCTAAACTAGATTAAAGTGAATTGTCAACCACATAAATATGATTCATAATTGTTGATATTTGCCAATAATCAGTGATATTCTGACCTATGCAAAGTTATTGATAAGAGGGGA
>CALZJD010000063.1 GCA_945787795.1 Thermodesulfovibrionia bacterium
CAATAAGGCCCATCTCTTTAATATATCCGTTTCTATTGCTGCACCTCCGTATATAAAATTATTCAAATCAATATTGCCATATCCTTCAACATCTCCAGGGAAAACAGCGCCAATATTCCAGTAGGATATTATATTATTCCAAAGCTTACGGTCATAGAGAATGGACACGCCTGCATCAAGATTGCCATTTCCATACCCTTCCTTTGCATCTCCGGTTGGAAATTCAATGTCACCCTTTAAACTCAGGCTGTAGTTGTCCGAAACGATAAAAGGTCTTTTTAAAGTCAAACGGATATCTCCTAATCCTGTTCCTGTCCTGCCCAGCACAATAGCAGTATTCCCTGGACTTCCTGAACCTCGTTCCGCCAGCAATTCAGTAAATTCACCATGTCTGATCTCATAGAGAAAGCTGTCCTTTGGCCTTCCGCTCCTTCCGTATGGGTAAGGTTCACCTATCAGATCATGATATGATTCAAGAAATCCGTCAAGGAAGCCATTGTTGAATGCGATGAATGGCATTTCAATACCGATCTCGCCAATGTAATTAATATAATGCTTGTACCGAAGATTCAGCTCGGTAATTTCCATGTCCATATCAATGACCCATTCTCCTGAATTCTGGACCGTAAAGACACTTGAGTGCGAAAGACTGGCAGAGAATGAAGTTTCAGGCTCGGCTTTTTCCAGATACGGCTGGTTAGCATGGATAAAAATCGGGAACTGGTTTTTTACCTGAAGGGGACCGCTAAAGGAGTGAGAAGGGGTGGACATCGAAAAAAACAAGAGAAGGGCACATATAAATCTACATCCCCTCAAGCGGACAGCCTGTGCATTTCGGTCTGGGTTTGCAGTGATGTTTCCCAACCATGACAAAAAGGGCGTGATATTCATTGAACAATTGTACATCCAGAGGCAGGTGTTTGTGAAATAGTTCCTGAAGATCATGATAGCCAACATTCTCAGGAACCATTTTATGTCGACTCATGACGCGTTTGGTATAGGCATCAATTACAAATACAGGTTTATCAAGGGCATAGAGAAGGATCGAGTCAGCTGTTTCCGGCCCTATGCCATGTACAGAGAGTAACCTCTTTCGTAAAGATGAAATGTCATTTTTTTTCATTCGCTGCATACTGCCCTTAAAGTCATTACACAGGAAATCCAGAAAGGACGTTAACCTTTTCGCCTTGACATTAAAATATCCGGCTGGTCTGATCAAAGAGGCGAGCCGCTTATGCGGCATCTTATGAAGGGCCCTGGCATTCAGGGATTTTTTAGCCTTAATGTTTGTAATGGCCTTTTCTACATTTCCCCAGTTTGTGTTTTGAGTAAGGATAGCGCCCACAGCAACTTCAAAGGCAGAACCACCGGGCCACCATTGCTGGGGACCGAAGAATTGGTAGAGGGCATTATATATGTCTGTCAGTATTTTATTATGTGATATGTGTTTTTTTTCCATTAATAATTTCGTAACGGGTAACGCGTAACGAGAAATTTTTTTTTCAGACCCGTTACCCGTTACGCGTCACGGTCTTTAACCCGGCGGCCAGTTCATGGGTCTTCCGCCTATGAGATGGAGGTGTATATGAAAGACGGTCTGGCCGGCATCCCTGTTACAGTTCATGACAAGCCGGAATCCTTTATCTGCCACTTTGCGGTCTTTTGCTATTCTGGATGCTACCTGATGCATTCTTCCGATAAGCTCATTGTCGTCATCAGCGATTTCGAGTGTGGTAGAGATATGCTTGCGCGGGATGACCAGGACATGAACAGGGGCCTGTGGATTTACATCTTCAAAAGCCACTATACTGTCGTCCTCATATACTATGGTGGCAGGTATTTCCTGTTTTATAATTTTACAGAATAAACAACTCATATCCAGACCTCCTTTATATGAAATTATTAAAAAATGGAATTTATATATTATAATAAGTCCGATGGAACTTTTAAACATTGAAGAACTGAAAAAAAGTAAATATTTTCTGGATAATATCCGGTGGGACATTACACCAAAAATATTTGTGGACCCGTCTTCCTCCTCTGACGATTCAGGAGAAGCAGCTGATATTTCACATGGATACATGTTTTTTGTAGACCTGATAAATGACAGGCCGGCACTGGTTGTCATACAGCTTAAGTACGCCTTCAGCAAAACTGTTGGATATATTTATGAAATCCCTGAGGACCTGTTAAGGGAATCCATGCATTGTGCAGAAAGTGAGTGTGTTGTAGGTATGTACCCTGTTACTGATAAACTGGCAGACTGGCTTAAGCAGGCGTTTGGTCTATCTTAGCCTCCCTGGCCGTGTGAAAAATGTGGGGTAGACTTATTCTTCGTTTATCTTATAACTTGTTGTAACTTCTATATCACTTCTCAGGGCGTTATACACAGAACAGTATTTATCATGTGATAATGAAATGGCCCTGTCCATCTTTTTGGAGGTAATTCCCTCACCATTGACCTTGATAAGAAGATCAATAGATTTATAATATTGCGGTGGATCCGGTTTTCTTACGCCGGAGAAGTCTATTTTAAAGCTCTTTATATCTGCTTTCATCTTCTTGAGAAAATAAAAAACATCTATTGCCATGCACCCTGCAACACTTGTCAGAAGAGTCTCGGTAGGCGAACATCCCCACTGCAGGTTGGCATCATACTCGATTTCATACCCCATCTGGGTCCGCACATTAAAGATCAGGTCCTTTTCCCATTCCAGAAACCCTTTATTAACTTCAAGAATTTCTTCCTTATAGCCTTTGACGGATTCTTCCAGGTTCTCAGCAGAATTGTCTTCCATATTTATTGATTACCTCCCTCATGGTGTTTTAAATCTGTAGATTCCTGCAGCCATTTTAAATAATCCGGCGAACCCTCTACTATCGGCAGTGCGATAATTTCCGGCACGTCATAGCTGTGCATTTCCCGGACTTTCTCTGCCAGCCTGTCAAAGAGGTGACGCTGCGTTTTTACTATCATGAGATGTTCTCTGTCATCCTCTATTCGTCCCTTCCAGGAATAAATGGACCGGACTTTACTGACCATATTGACACAGGCAGCAAGTTTTGCCTCCACAAGTGCACGGGCCAGGCCGGCTGCTTCTTCTTCACCGGGTGCTGTTATATAAACGACAACAGGTTCTGAATGGGTCTGCTCAGACATAGAAATATATTTTGCAGAGAGATTCTGAAAAATGCAAATATTAATGTATGAACAATATATGCATAAAGGCCGGAAATGGCCTGAATTTGAAAATAAAAAAAAATTCACTTTGGTATTGACAAAAAGATCAAACTGTTTTACTATTTTTATAACAATTCTTCTTTAGTACAATCCCGTTTTTGAGCTGAAAGGTTAAAACCTCCAAAAGCATATTTTTCAAAAACATGTATTCCCATTACAAGAGAAGTTGATATACCATGGCTAATAAGAGCAAAAATCAAGGAGACAGTATGAATATCACGGAGTTAAAAGAAAAAAACATAGATGAGCTGACAAAGGTAGCTAAAGAGTTGAGTGTTGAAGGCGCGAAAGGGCTCAGGAAGCAGGACCTGATTTTTGCCATATTGCAGGCCCAGACTGAAAAAACAGGACTTATTTTTGGAGAAGGAGTGCTGGAGATTCTGCCTGACGGGTTCGGATTTCTCCGCTCGCCCAATTACAGTTATCTGCCGGGCCCGGATGATATATATGTATCACCCTCACAGATAAGACGATTTAACCTCAGAACAGGAGATCTTGTCACAGGCCAGATCAGACCGCCAAAAGAGAGCGAAAGATATTTTGCCCTGCTTAAGGTTGAGGCTGTTAACCATGAGTCCCCTGATTCGAGCATCGAGAGGCCCCTGTTTGACAACCTCATCCCGTACTATCCAACAGAAGCCATTAATCTTGAATATAAAAAAGAAGATTACTCCACAAGGATTATGAGTCTTGTGACACCGATCGGCATGGGACAGAGGGGAATGATAGTTGCTTCTCCCAGAACCGGGAAAACAATGCTTCTGCAGTCTCTGGCAAAAGCGGCTGTGAAAAACCATCCGGATGTCCACTTAATTGTACTGCTCATTGATGAAAGACCTGAGGAAGTTACTGACTGGAAGAGACAGGTAAATGCCGAAATAATCAGCTCCACCTTTGATGAACCACCCCAGAGGCATCTTCAGGTTGCTGAAATGGTCATCGAACGATCAAAGAGGCTCGTTGAGACAAACAGAAATGTTGTTATTCTCCTGGATTCCATTACCAGACTTGCACGGGCATATAACGCTGTTATTCCTGCCAGCGGAAAAGTGCTCTCCGGAGGACTTGATTCCAACGCACTTCAGAAACCCAAGAGGTTCTTTGGTGCTGCTCGAAATATCGAGGGCGGAGGCAGCCTGACGATCATGGCGACTGCACTGGTTGATACAGGCAGCAGAATGGATGATGTTATTTTTGAGGAATTCAAAGGTACCGGTAACATGGAGCTTCACCTTGACAGGAAGCTGGTTGATAAGAGGATATTCCCGAGCATTAATATTAATGCTTCAGGTACAAGAAAAGAAGAGCTGCTTGTTGATAAGAAGATGCTCCAGAGAATGTGGATTCTGAGAAAAGTGCTTCACTCTCTCAGCCCTGTTGAGAGCATGGAGTTTCTGATGGACAAGATCAAGGGTACCAAGACCAACCAGGACTTCCTTGATATGATGAATAAGTAACTGAAGGATTCGAGTATTAAAAAAGTTAAGCAGTCATAAGAACTTATATAAAAATTGTACTTGCTTTTAGTGAAGTTATAAATCCTGAAGACAACCTCCCCTAGCCCCTCCTTAGTAAGGAGAGGATTAAATTCTCCCCTTTCGAAGGGGAGATACTGAGGGGTATTAATAAATATTACTGCAAACAAATTTCCCCCCTGGAACCCTTTTCGTTACATCAATTCCCTGAAATCATGGATCGTGAGAAATTCCTGTGTCTTTTTCGGCTCAAGTTTTGAACTTGCGTGAGCCTTGAACAGAAGGTATTTGATTCCATATTCCCGTGCTGTTTTCATTACATCCTCTGTGTCGTCAATAAACAGCGAGTGCTCTTTATCAAACTTAAGGCGTTTCTGGGCCTTCTGCCAGAACTCTATGTACTCTTTAGGGTGCCCTACATTAAATGAACAGAGGACATCATCAAAATATTTGCCGATCTGTGTTTTCCGAAATTTTATTTTCACGGTTTTATAATGGGCGTTTGTCAATAGATAGATCTTCTTTTTCTGCTTTTTCATCAATTTAAGAAAATCTATCACATGAGGATGTACCTCGATAAGGTGACGGATCTGTTCTTTCAATGCCGGAATATCGAGTTTCAACTCTTTTGACCAGAAATCAATATCGCACCAGTTTAATGTCTTCTCATGGGACTTGTATGTTGTATATAAGTAGTCTTTTGCAGCCCCGAATGACATATCATGTTTTTCAGCATACTTCTCAGGCACAAGATGACCCCAGAAATAGTCATCAAAATAAAGGTCAAGCAGGGTCCCGTCCATATCAAGCAGGACATATTTTATGTTATCTAAAGGAATCTCTTTGATCATATTATTATCCGGTAAATATAATTGCGGAGAAATATTGTAACATGTTGGATCACATTCATACTCAATTTGAATTAAACTAATATGGAATATTATATCTGTTCAGAATAGTAATGAAACGTAACCTGCTGTTAGTTCAATGTCTCTGACTTGAACTTTTTCATTGATGGCAATCAACCCTTTTTTATTAATGCACAACAGAGAAAGTTAAGTTTTAGCTTATGACTTATTCAGATTAGAAATATTGATGACAATTGCTAATGGCTATAAGGTTCAAGTCAGAGACATTGAACCAACGGGGAGGAGGATTTACCTTGTTTTAAAAATGTTACTTTATAAGCTTCATGTCATTGAAGTATAAGGATAAGGTTTATGAATATACATTATCGTGGACAACACTGATGGAATATATTTTTTAAAGATAAATGAAATTTCCATGGAGTTATAAAAAATTAAACAAAATATTCCTGCATGCCCGGTACCCTGATATTAATGAACTGCAGGGGGAGTTTCTCGTTGATATTCTTTCCTTTCTTCCGAGTTTGAAAAGGTTTTCTCACAGAAAGGTTATGTATACCACAGCTAAGACACAGTTAGGACATAATGTGATCTCTGGCAGAAAATGGGGAAGGTTTTCAGTGTCTGAAGGCACCTTTAAGGAATCGGACTTTCTTAAGTCTGTAAGGCTGAATTATGATCTGGATAATAACTTTTTCCTGCTTAAATATATCAGGGACTACATTCGATGTCTTGAAGAAAACACTCTGTACATAGGAAAGTTTTACTATCTTGTCCATGGATATCCGGTTTTGATAGGATATTTTTCTCTGAAAAAAATACAATAAGAGCATATGAAAAGATTACTGGTTACCGGTGCAAGTGGCTTTCTGGGGTGGAATATATGCAGGCATGCCCAAAAGGAGTTCGAAATATACGGAACAGTATTTACAAATTCTGTTGAGATAAATGGCGTTCAGACCATTTGTTTTGACCTGGCAAACTTCAATGAGCTGAAACGGATATTTACAGAAATTGCCCCTGATGGTGTGATCCATACAGCTGCAGCATCCCGCCCTGAATTTTGCCAGTCCAATCCAATAGAAAGTCAAAAGATTAATGTAGAAGCAACGAATAACCTGGCAGGACTATGTTCAGACCGGAAGATCCCTTTTGCATTTACCTCAACTGATCTTGTCTTTGACGGACAAAGAGCTCCGTACAGGGAAAGTGATCCGGTTAATCCCATTAATATCTATGGAGAACAAAAGGCCCTGGCAGAAGAAAAAGTACTTAACACATATTCAAATGCTGTTGTATGCAGAATGCCGATGATGTTTGGTATATCAAGTCCGGCATATGAAACTTTTTTTCAGCAGACGGTTCATGCATTACAGGAGAGGAGAGAATTGACGTTATTTACCGATGAATACCGAACACCGATCAGCGGCCATACAGCAACGCAGGGGCTTATTATGGCATTGAAAAAAGCGCAGGGGATCCTTCACCTTGGAGGGCGGGAGCGGATTTCCCGTTATGACTTCGGCAAACTCATTGCCGGTTTAATAGATTGTACAATAGAGAATATAACTGCATGTAAACAGAAAGATGTTAAGCTGAGTGTTCCAAGGGCAGCAGATGTAACACTGGATAGTACCAGGGCCTTTTCCCTGGGTTTCAACCCACCGACTCTTAAAGAGGAGCTGCAATTATTATTAAGAAGTCAAGCTTGATCAGTTCCAATTTTGGATAGGGTCAGTTGTCACCCTGAACTTGTTTCAGGCTTACCTCCCTGACAGTGTGAATAATATGGGCTAAAACCCCAATAGTAATCGCTATGTGTGATAGAATAAAATTTTATCGTTCGTATAAAATCATGCACATTATTGAGAGGAGTCAGCGCTTATAATGTCCGGAAGAAGTTATGAGGAAAAAAGAGACTATCCCCGCATCTCAATCAGGGCGGATATTACGTACCGTATAGATGGTGACGGTGCATTGTATACGGGAACGAGTAATAACCTGAGCCACTCAGGCATTCAGTTTGTAACAGAAAGGGATATGATACCCGGAACGACTATTGAATTCAGGCTTGCCTCATTTGACGGCAAAGTTGATCCATTGGAAGCAAAGGCCCGGGTCTTAAGGGTAGAACCGGCAGAGAATACGTATGTTGTTGCCGGAACAATAACAGAGTACAAATAAACCGCACAGCAACTGATTCCCGGCCTTTATTTGACCCTTCTTATACTTCCGGTTCTCGCAGCCATTATAATTGCCGGCTTTTTGTTTCTGCTTTGCTTCCAGCTGCCAACGCCCTCAGCAAAGCGGCAGAGACGGCTGGAAATGTTGTTTTTCAGTACGACCAATACATTTTCTTTTACGATGGTATTCATTACTCCCCCTGTTGATAAAAGTTCATTTTATAACCTGCAATTACCTTGCCATGCTGCTCTTTTTTTCTTTTCAGTATGCATAAAAATCAACAATTAAATTATCTCAATAAATCAAGGAGTTTTCAGGATGAATTCGTCAATAGTGCCTCAATTGCAGATATTTGACATAATCCATCTGCCGGATGTATGAAAAACTGTATTTAATGTAATTTTATTGTATAGGAATCCATATGATAAAATGTGGCCACGAATAAATCTTATTCATATGAACGATGAAGAGCCCGATATCTGGTTTTGTTAAAACTTATTCGTATTTGCTTCTTACCTGCCGGGTAAACTCCAGGTCTTTTCTGCTTCTCTCTGCCATTCTTTCTTCCACTTCGTCTCTGTTGAGACCCATCATGATCCTGTAGGCGTTATATTTTGTCTTGCAGAAATAGGTGTCAAAAGGGTCCTTTTTACCTTCAGACCTGTAAATTCTTATCCCAGGAACTTCATCAAGCTGGATGTATTCAGTCTCCATATTGACCAGCAGCGGTTCAATATCGTATTTATTCTGCCAGGGGATACAGGCGCCTTCCATGGTAAGGTCAGTATCCATGATTGACCTGATTTTCTCAGTAACCCCCCCTACCGCCAGGATGATGTCTCCGGTCAGAGAACCGGTGATTCCATACTTCTGGTTTACCGGTTCCTGAATATAATCTGATATCAACCCTACGTCCATTGCCACTGAGGCGCTGTCACCTTCGACTCCGCCATGAGCCTGGACATACTCAATATGCATTTCACAACCCACATAAGGAGACTCTATCTTTCGCATGAGTCTTTTTATTGACGCCCTGACATTTTGCGCTGCAGCCTTGGCTATATCACCGATTTTTCCCGGGGCAGTGATAATGTCTGACCCGCCAGTATTTATCTGGCAATGTATTGGCAATGGCTGGCCGAACATCTGGCCGCTGGCCCTTGAGTTGATTACAGCCAGGCCTACAACATATCCAATGGAATCGGTCATTGATGTGATATATTTTTTGAGGTCTTTTTTGTGCTCGATGA
>CALZJD010000064.1 GCA_945787795.1 Thermodesulfovibrionia bacterium
CGCAATGCGTCCCAGACATCTATAATGGCAAATATCCTGGCTGAAACAGGAATTTCCTCACCTTTGAGACCCCTGGGATATCCTGTGCCGTCCCACTTTTCATGATGATAGTAGGGGATGTCTATGGCAGGACGCAAATATTCAACTGGATATATCATCTGATAGGCATACTCTGGATGCATTTTCATGATTACCCATTCTTCATCTGTTAACGGTCCGGGTTTCAGCAGAATGTTGTCAGGTACACCCATCTTACCTATATCATGGAGAAGTGCACCCCGTCTGAAATGAACGATCTTATCATCCCTGACTCCCAGTTCACGTGCTACATGCACCGTTAATTCCGAGACCCTCTGTGTATGACCTTCTGTTTCCTTATCGCGCAGGTCAAGAGCGCGGGACCAGCCTTCAATAGTAGTATCATATGCAAGAATAAGCTCGGTATTGGACTGCTGAAGCTCATTGAACAATGTCGAATTGTCAATTGCTATTGCCCCCTGATCAGCAATGGACTCAAGAAACTCCAACCAGTCTTCATCAACTTCTTTGAAGGAGCGGTGAAAAATCTCCAATACCCCATTCACCTGACTCTTGGCAATCAGAGGAACGGCAAAATACGTTACAAAGTCTTCTTTTACAAAGTGTGCAGAACTGGAGAATCCGTCAATATATTCTCTAAGGTTCGGTATAGTAATGATGCGCCGCTCAATCGCTGCACGTCCGGCATTGCTCTCACCAAGCCGCAACTTTGTATATTTAAGTGCAGGGGAATGAAAACCTTTACTTACAACATACTCCAGACTCTGAGAATGCCTGTTCAGCAGCAATACAGAAGCTGCATCGATTTCCAGATGTTTAAGTACCTTATCCAGGAAAATGTCGAGAGTAATATTGAAATCCACACTGCCGATTATCGCCTTGTCAATTGAACGAAGTGCATTCAGGCGGTTCAGATGCTTCTGTATTAAAGCTTCATCACGTTTCCTGTCAGAAATGTCCCTGACAACATGTATGAGTCCGTCAATATGACCGTTTTCATCAATCCTGGGAATGGCCCTTCTTTCAATATACTTATTCAGGTGAGGCTCAAAAAACTCTGCTTCAGAGGGCTTGCCTGTATGCACACACATTGCACCACCGCACTCTTCAGGTGCATCCTCGGTTCCATGAAAACATGTATAACATTTCAGCTCAGTATTATGAGAGGAGAGACCCAGTATTTTGTCTGCTGCTTTATTCGAACTGATAATATTAAAGTCCCTGTCATGTACCGTGATCATGTCAGTAATGGAATTAAATGTCTCCTCCCAGTCCTGTTTTGACTGCCTGATCTCTTTTGTCTGCCGGTCAATGCGCCTCGATGCATTCCACATGATACCGAACAGGACAACATACAGCGATGTAAAACCTATCAATGTCCAGTACCAGATGATCTTCTTGTGGTGGGCGATCTTTTGATAGAGCGGCTCCATGTTTTTGTATATTTCAAAAACTATATCTATCCCGCCTCCATCTGATTCATGAAAGTTCAGGGGAACATACAGTTCCAGGAGCCTCCTGGTCGTATGCGAAGAACTGTGTGCGTGGCTGCCATGCTCCTGTTTTTCGACAGCCTGTGAACTGTGGTCCATATTGATGTACTCATGCGGCCCCCCTTCTCCTTCAGATGTACTGGATCTGCTCACATCATGTTCGTCATGCCCATGGTGATCCTTTTCCATGGCACCAGGCTTCTGTTCATCCTGTTCATGATCGTAAACATTACCTTCTTCAATGGCAGTAGTCAGTTCAGAAACCAGTTTTCCTCCCAATGCCTCCAGTAACTCTTTATTATCAGTAAAATGTTTACCCACATCATCTCTGTCACTGGCCCATACAACAACCTTGTCCTTATTCCATATCTCAATTTTTTCGATATCCGACCCGAGAGAAAGATGCTCAATTTCTTCTTTAAAGTTTCTGTAATCATCTCCTGTCTTTGGACCAGCCAGTTCATGCATACTGAAGTGCTTAATGACATTTTGACGGATAAGGTCTGCTGTTTCATCTACTGATCCGTGAACCATATGACGTTCCATTGAGGCAGCAAGTATTTTGCCAAAAGCATAAGCAAAAACAATCATGGCCACAAGAGTTATCAGGGAAAACCGTTGAATAAGGTTCAAGTTCTTCATGAAGAATTATTGTCTGTAATAAATGTATATCTCACTAAATTAATTACATAATGTAAACATACTTCCTGCAGCTACTAAGATCATTACCTGGGTAATCACCTTACTTTTATCGACTTTTTTAGTATTGAACTTAAATCAGAAAGATTCTTGATAAGACTGAATGTATACAGAACCATGCAGTGTAATACTACTTATATAAGAAGTTATAAAGAATGCTCTATTATTGATGTCCACCGCAGCGTAAGGATCTCTGAATCCTCATCCATTCTCCAGGTATGCTCCATATCCTCACGCCAGATCACATAGTCCCCTTGATTGTGAAGTCTTACTTCCAGATTGTTTTCATGATTGTCCTTCTCACGGAATATAAAGGTAAAGTCGCCTCTTATCAATATACTCATCCCTGTTTTATCAGTGCTTCGTGCCCAGACATCACGTACATCATCCTTTTTATACATTCCCCATTTAATCTCTATATCGTCCGTATTGCGGAGACCATACTTTGCATTGTCAAAAGGCACCTTCTTCTCTTTGCACCATTTCTCAATGGTCCCCATAAACCAGAAGCCAAAATCCCTGCCGTCTGTTTTTGCATTCCCTTTAGTGATATTTAATGTCATGGAAATTATTCAGTGTCTGTTTATAAACTATTGAAAATCTCAATGGCATGTCATTCCCGCAAGCAAAGCGCATCGGGAATCCCTCACTGGGTAAGATTCCGGACAAGCCGGAATGACACTTAATTAAACTTTATAAACAGTCTCTATTTAAGTAATCAGGTTATGAAGAAGTCCATTATCTCTGAATAACCTTATACCCCTTCGTTCTTAAAATTTCTATCACACTTTTTTCACCCACAAGATGGGCAGCGCCTACAACAACGAGCAGGTCACCTTTCTGCCTTGCAAGGTTTAATATTTTAGCAACCCAGCGGCGGTTTCTCCTGGTAATTAACCGCTCATGAAGATCAGGGAACTCTCTGAAGCTCTCATTCATTATGGAATCAAGTTTTTCTGCACTCCCACTTTTCCAGGCATTCACCATATCTGCAAACATTGTCTCAATAATCCTGATCTCGACCAGTATCTGTTTCAGTAACGCTTCCTGCCTTGTCCTGCCCAGCCCGGCAAAGAGATTGATCTGAAACTCATTGGTCTCAAGAAATATCAGCTCTTTATTGTCCTGCTTTGCCTTGCTGAAAAAACGCCTGTCCACACCAAGCTCAGGATCAAATCCAAGCCTTATCATCTCAGAACCGGCAATTGTAAGAGCCACCATCCAGGGCCTGAACCGATCAAACGAAAGAATGGATAACCCTGATGCTTCCAATTTTCTCTTCAGCATCTCGTATGTTTCAGCTGAAATGCTGCCTGATAATGTCTGCCCCGTTGGATACATGCCCCGCTTCAGCATTTTTTCCTGGACAGTACCATCATTCATACTGTCAAGATCAGTTTCAAACACAATTTTCCGGCAGCAGTTATACATATGTTCAACTTCTTCAGGCAGAGGATATGACTCTTTGTTAAGCACATGAATTGAACCGAGAAGGTATATCGTGTTATTCCCTGATTCAAAAGACCATATAAAACTCTTCCCGCTTTTTTGCCCAGCATACGCTGTGCTGATCAAAAGGAAAGATAAAAAAACAGCTATTGATATAATAATTTTCTTCTTATGCATTATATTGAGAATCTTATATAGATGATATTATATTACATGATTATATATAAGGGTCCCTGACTCATTCCCCTCTCGAGATTCTGAAACAAGTTCAGAATGACACACAATTATTATAAGCTTTCAGCACTTGTAATGAATGAGAGTCTGTCCATAAAGTGCTATTTTTTTTTTGTCATCCCCGAGGTTCTTAATAGGGTATCTCGGAGCGAGTCTGCGCGAAGAGTCGCTTCGACCAGAACTCTCTGAAAAGACTGGATTCCCGCTCAACAAACCTGCCTACCGGCAGGCAGGTTGCGGGAATGACGGATCAGTTTCAGGTTAATGGACAGACTCTAAATAAATTCCAGCAAACTTAACACAACTTTCTGGCAATTCTCTGAAGCCTCTTTTAATCTCCATCTTCTCTTGTCCCTGATACCGACTATATTACTGATACCCCGCACTTCAATCATGGGTATTCCATAAATGGTACAAACCTGTGCAACCGCTGCTCCTTCCATGTTTTCACAAATACCGCCAAACATCTTTTCAAGTTCTCTTGCCCTTTTTTGTGTCCCTGTTGCTGATCCAACGGTAATAAAAGGGCCTGACCTTATTTTTATTTCTCTCGTGCCCTTGGCCTTAAAAAATGTCTGTGAAGGTGAGGACAGAGGGAATTCATTAAAATATTTATATCTTCCTTTTCGCAAAACAGGTATTCCTATTTCCTTCATGTCCTTCCATCCTTTAGAAGAAATCACCCCGTTATCTCCGAATATTTCCTTTGAGGCAACCGCAACGTTACCAGGAGCAAGGCCGGACCCGGAATATGCCCCTCCTACTCCCATGTTAATGATTTTATCAACAGGATAATTTTCGACCACTGCAGTTGCCGTATGAGCTGTGTTCACCTCGCCTATTCCGGTATTAATAAGCAGAATATTCAGACCTGAAAGCCTTCCCTTATAAACTTTTTTGCCGGCAACTTCAGCCATGAGGACTTTTTTAAGCTTGGAACAAAGCACGTCCGATTCAAATGACATGGATGATAAGAGTGCGATCATTTGGATGTATTATAGTATAAAATCCGCTTATTCTCTGAAAAAACTCAACTCTTTATCATCACTTCAAGCTATGATATAATTTCTGTGCAGGTTCCAAAATGCTAATTAAAACCATGTAACCATTTCTGTTTATCCTTTTTTGACAGTACTTCTGTTCCCGGCATATGCTGGAGAAAGCGAGGCAGTTAACATGATAGATAACATTCACTGGCTAGGTCATGATACATTTAAAATTGATGGTGAAAAAATCATATACACTGACCCATTCAAGATAAAGAAACAGGACAGTGCGGATATTATATTAATAACCCATGAACACTATGACCACTGCTCTCCTGAGGACATTAAAAAAGTTCAGGGTCCTGATACGGTTATTGTTTCTACCCCTGATTGTACCGGGAAGCTGTCAGGGAAAGTAAAAACCGTAAAACCGGGCGACAGGATCACTGTTAAGGGGATAGAGATAGAAGCGGTCCCGTCCTACAACACGAACAAACAGTTTCACACAAAAGACAGAAACTGGGTAGGCTATCTATTTACTGTCAATAGCAGGAGAATTTACATTGCTGGAGATACTGATTATATCCCAGAAATGAAAAACATTAAGGCTGACATAGCACTTCTCCCTGTTTCCGGCACGTATGTAATGACTGCAGATGAAGCAGTGCAGGCGGCCCTTGATATCAAGCCGGACATTGCCATACCAATGCACTATAACTCTATTGTTGGGACTGATAAAGATGCGAAGAAGTTTGCTGAAGGACTGAAAGGAAAAATAGAAGTACGAATTTTAAAAGAGGAATAGTAACATGTAGATGGTAGCTAGTAGTCAGTAGTTAAGGGTAAGACCTTTAACATCAGTCCCCTTACTACTAACTACCATCTACTAACTACTGTTTTCAAAAATTATGGCTAACACAAAGAAAATTGTCCAGCTCTTATTAAAAAAATATCCGGATCCCAAAATCGAGCTCAGGTTTAACAATCCCCTTGAGCTCGTGATCGCCACAATATTATCTGCGCAGTGTACAGATATTAAGGTGAATGAAGTTACGAAGGAGCTGTTCAGGAAATATAAAACAGCTGAACAATATGCCGGAGCAGAGGTAACAACTTTTGAACAGGATATCAGACCCACCGGATTCTACAAAAACAAGGCCAAAATGATAATTGAGTGCTGCAGGCAAATTGTCACAGATTTCAATGGAAAAGTACCGGATACCATTGAGGAGCTTACCCGCCTTGCCGGAGTAGGCAGAAAAACAGCAAATGTAATTCTTGGGAGTGCCTTCGGTAAACAGACAATGGGCGTAGATACGCATGTATTAAGAGTATCAAACAGGCTGGGCTTGGCCCATTCCAAAAAACCGGATAAGGTAGAGGAAGAGCTGATTAACCAGATGCCCGGCAATAAACTGACATCCATTAACCTCGCCCTCGTATTGCACGGCAGGCGGACTTGCAGGGCAAAAAAGCCCCTCTGCCCGGATTGCGTTCTCTATAAAGAATGTGAATGGCAGGATAAAAATCGGTAAAGAAATACAGGTAATAGAAAAGATCAGATCATGAGCGGCACTGAAGAGGCGGTAACCGCATCAGGAGGACTGCTGATCAGGCTGCCCGACGGGAGAGAAGAAATAGTAAACGCTGGAGATGTGACCACAGTAAAAGAATAATGCTCTTATTAATCGATATAGGAAATTCAAATATAACTTTTGGTATTTCTGACGATAGGGACGTGCTGAATACGCTGCGAGTTGATACGAAACTTCCAGAATATGAAGCAGATTATTATCACAAAGTCCTTGACAATCTGATTGAAAAGTATGATCTGCCTGGTATTGATGGCGCGGTTATATGCTCTGTTGTACCAGAAGTTTCTTCAATGATTATCGATGCTGTGAAAGAGCGATTTAACATAGTTCCCATAATTGTTGATATTAAAATTAAAAACGGTCTGCGGTTTACCATTAATAACCTTTACACACTTGGAGCAGACCGGATCGCCAATGCCGCTGCAGCCTATAAGTTATACAGCGGAAATCTGATTGTCATTGATTTTGGTACAGCGACTACTTTATGTGCAATAACGGATAATGGTGAATATATCGGTGGCGCAATTATGCCGGGCATCGGCATATCAGCTGAATCACTACATGAAAAGACATCCGGGCTTCCGCTGGTTGAATTGAAGATTCCAAAAACCATTCCGGGTAAAGATACAACGGACAATATTTTAACAGGAATCGTGATCGGGCATGCAGGAGCTGCTGAACGGATAATACATGAAATCAGTACAGAAGAAAAAAAGTCGTTTTCTGTTATCGCAACAGGTGGATATGCAGAGCTTGTTGCTCCCTTTCTTGAAAAGATAGATTACATACATCCATCATTAACCCTTGACGGATTGAGAATTTTATATCAACTTAACAGCTAATAACGAATTTTGCTTTATTTATAGGTCGCAGCCTTTTTTTATAGTAAAATATGAATAAGGAGGACTATTATGAAAGTTGAACGTATTTTATTTCCCACAGATTTTTCAGAAGGAGCACAGCGTGCTCTTCGCTGCGCTGTGGACCTGGCAGAGCATTACCAGTCCAAACTCTATATTCTGCATGTTGTTTATGATATTACCCAGGCAGTGGGAGTACACGTTCCCCACATATCATCAGATCAGGTATTCAAGGAGGTGAATGACTGGGCATTGAAGGAAATTGGTTCGTGCTGTATAGAAGAAACCAGAAAACTCTCAGGTGTGGAAAAGAAAGTGGTTAAAGGTATCCCGTATCAGGAAATCCTGAAATACGCATCTGATAATAAAATTGATATGATCGTCATGGGAACATATGGAAGAGCAGGGATCAATAGGCTCATATTTGGAAGCACCGCTGAAAGGGTAGTAAGGAGTGCACCCTGCCCTGTAATGACCGTAAAAGTGCCTGAACATAGAGGATAAATCACAATAAATGTTTGGCCCGTAAAGATGTTTTGTTAGTATACATCTTTAATGGGCTTGTATGTATCAGACAAATTATATACTTCTTTTTTTCCCCGCATTTCTTCCCTGACCTGAAAAGGGTTAGAATATTTATACGTAGAGCCATGATGATTTCAAATAAATCATCATTCCATAATTAAAAGAACATGAATTTTCCCAGCTACATATCTGTATCCGTCATATTCCATCTGACCATTACATTATTAATGGGGATGGTCTCATACTCCAGTAAACCTTCTGGTCACATATTCGATGTTGATGTAGTTGCGCCCTTTGAACCGGTTAAAGAGGAAATAATCCAAAAAAGCAGGCCTGTCCTGAAAAAAAGAAAAAAACCGGTGCTTGCCAAAAAGCAGAGATCACCAGCAAAGAACGTACAACCCAATACACTGTTTGATGAACGTACCGGTCCTGAAGGCAAGGATAACAGTATTACAGCTTCGTCAGATCCAGCTAATCAATCCCTGAAACAGGCTCATGATGAAAATGAGAAAGAGTCTGTTACCACTTTAAAAAATGACGTTGATAATATGAGACCCGGGAAAAATACTGTGACAATCATTCCTCCGTCTGCTTTGTTTGACAGAAAGACAATAGATAAATTTGCCAGCAAAGGACCTAGCAGGGACAAAGGCCTGACATTTGAAGCCCCTGAATTTAAGAACAGGGGGTATATGAGACTGCTCAGAGAGAAAATCGAAAATATTTGGAAATATCCGAGAGAGGCAGCCAGACTTGGCAGATCAGGGGACCTCTATATTACATTCTCTATCAAAAAAGATGGCCGACTGGGTAAAGTTGAGCTGATCAGGACATCAGGCTTTAGGGAACTTGATGAATCAGCAATGAAGGCATTGAAAGATGCCCAGCCATACTGGCCGTTACCTGATGACTGGAAAGATGATGAGCTGGAAATCAACGGTCATTTCATATATGTCTTCGGCACTACTTATTTACTGTAGCCAGACCGGTTCCTGCTGCCTAATAATATATTTTCGTTCTTCTCCAATTTAGTTGCTGAATAGGATTCGAGGATTCCAGGGTTCAAGTATTTATTTATTAAACATATACAAGTTCTTTTCACTTCTTGACAACTATCTTTATA
>CALZJD010000065.1 GCA_945787795.1 Thermodesulfovibrionia bacterium
ATGTTCTAAAACATTATTTGACACGCTGATAATGAGATTTTACAATGGTGGTAAAAGGAGAATAGAGCCTGTTTTCCGTTCTATTTCATGACACATGCTAAAAAAAATATTTCAGGAATTCAGGGCGCTCAGAATAAGTTTAAGTCTGAAATTCATAATCGGAACCGGGGTTGTTTTGATTCTGGCAATGGCTGTGTCAACGAATTATATAACCAAAAAAGACAGGAGCCTTATCATTGAGCAGCTCAATATACAGGCAAAGACCCTGTTTTCTCAAATAGTACTTACAAGGAGATGGATAGCTGACCATGGAGGGGTTTTTGTAGAGAAGTTTCCCTGGAAGAAGTCCAGTCCCTATCTTCCGGAGGGTGAGCTGGTTGACTTAAAGGGTAAAAAATATATGAAGGAAAGTCCGGCCATGGTCACAAAAGAGCTTTCCAGATATGCCCGTAAAGAGGGGGCATACTGGTTCAACATAACCAGCCTGAAGCTGACAAATCCTGAAAATGCTCCTGATGAATTTGAAAAGGCAGCCCTTAAGCAGTTTGAAGAAGGACTGGCACAGGAGGACTCAAGGGTAGAGGAAATTGACTCATCTTATTTTTATAGATATATAGCGCCTCTGTATGTTGAGAAGTCATGTCTCCCGTGTCACGCCCATCAGGGATATAAGGTTGGTGATGTAAGAGGGGCAATTAGCGTATCAGTCCCCATGGACTATACCCTGTCCATGATAAACGCTGAAAAGAGGACAATGGTGATCGCCAGTATTGCCATTATATCGATCCTGATGATAGTGCTGTTTATCATGATGAAAGAACTTGTACTCAGGCCGGTTCATAAGCTGAAATCTTCTATTGAAGATTTCTCCCGGGGTGACAGGACCGAAACCACCGTAATAAAAACAGGTGACGAACTTGAGGAGTTAAGCGGTTCTTTTGTTGATATGTCCAAATCCCTGAGAGAGTATCACAGTGACCTTGAGGACAAAGTTAAAAAAGCGACACGAAGTTTTGAAGAAGCAAATGAAAGACTTGCCGAGCTTAACGAGAAGAAGTCTGATTTTATCGCAAAAATATCTCATGAGTTAAGGACCCCGATGACATCGATCAAAGGGGCCATGGAGTATATTACATCCAGAATTCTAAATATTACCGAACAGGGCAAAGACAGGGACGAACTGGTAGAGTTTCTTGATGTTTTAAAAAATAATGCTGACAGGCTGACCCGTATGGTCAATGATACCCTTGATCTTGAGCGGCTCGAATCAGGAATGTTTGATCTGCATATAGATCACGTAGACCTGATATCTCTGATCAAGGAAGTCATAATTTCTATTCAGTCTCTGACTGAAGATAGACATATTACATTTAAAATAATCGCAGAACCGGAAATTATAGTTAATGCAGATGAAGACAGGATAAGGCAGGTGCTGATTAACCTTATTTCCAATGCTATCAATTTCTGCCCTGATGAATCAGAGATCGAGATTGAAGTGACAGAGCATGAGGAACGGGTGCAGGTAGTAATTAAAGACAAAGGGCCTGGCATACCTGTACAGGTCAGGGACAAGATCTTTGACAAGTTCTATACGGTAGGCAAGAGAAAGGGCACAGGTCTTGGTCTGGCCATTTGCAAGGGAATAATAGAGGCACACAATGGAGAAATCAGGGTGCTTGATGTTGCCCGCGGGCAGGGGAGTGCCATTGCGTTTACACTTGAAACAAGGAATGGGGATGCACTACATGAATAATCGTATTCTGGTAGTTGATGATGATGCTGACATTCTAAAGGTCCTTAAGGCAAATCTTGAACTTCATGACTATCAGGTTTATACAGCAGATACATGGCAGAGTGCGCAGGAAGTTTTGTCACATACGGAACCGGACCTTATTCTTCTTGATATCATGTTGCCCGATGGGGATGGCATAGAGATTTGTCGTGAATTGAGAGAGAAGCAGGCAAAGATGCCGATTATAATGCTCACGGCAAGGGACAAAATATCAGACAAGGTTATGGGGCTGGAAAGCGGCGCTGACGACTATGTTGTGAAGCCCTTTGAGACACTTGAACTTGTTGCCAGGATTAAGGCATGCCTCAGGAGAGTTACATCTCCGGAAGAAGAGGAACAGGTAGAGATCGGTAATATCAAAATTAACTATAAAAAAAGACTCGTCACTGTATCGGGGACAAAGGTTGATCTTACCCCAAAGGAATATAATCTTTTATGTTATCTGGTGAGTCATCGCGGGGAGGCATTGAGCAGGGACGCAATAAGAAAGTTTATCTGGAAAGACTCTCATATTTATTCCTGGAGCAGGGTCATAGACGTCCATATCCAGCATCTCCGGCAAAAAATCGAGAAAGACCCTTCCAAACCAGACTATATAATAACCGTTTCAGGTGCCGGGTACAGGTTTATGGACTAAGCAATAGATAATTAACAATGTCAAAATCCAAATATCAAATAAATTTCAAATGATAAAAGAAGTGAACCAAACTATAACCGCACATTTAATTCAAGCTGTTTGATCGGCATTAATTCATTTGACATTCAATTGGCACCTGCCTGCCGATAGGCAGGTTTGAGCTTTGGCATTTGGCATTAATTCCCACTTTTACAATTTCTTTACAAACATTAACCTCACATTTACAGAATAATTCCCTATCATTTAATTACTGAAACCCGTTGGTGCAGGTTTGACTGTCTGTACTCAGCATAAATAATTCAAAAGGAGTATCGCTTTCATGGCTGTCACAGGAGTAATTGTAAAAACTTTACCGGAGAAGCTTCAGGCTGTTCACTTTTCGATTGAGAATATAAAAGAGGTCAGCATAACTCGTATTATGGACCAGAACAAAGTGCTGGCGATTATTGATTGTCATATGCAGGGCAATGGCACAGAGATAACTGATCAGATCAAGAACATTGATGGTGTGGTTGGTATTAATCTCGCATATCATCATTTTGAGAAATAGAACTTATATGAAGCAGTAAAAGGAGTCTGGATAATGGGTCAATTCAGAGCAAAGGAGGTGAAGTCAGTAGCAGTCAGGCAGTTGAATTCGAATTTTATATAAGGAGGCTGTAATCATGAAGAAGCTGTTTTTTTTAACGATAATTGCATGTTTTCTATTTGCAGTTACAAGCGCATTTTCAGCAACAAAAATTAATCTGCCAAAAGAAATATCAGAAACCACCAAGGAATGTGTTGGATGCCATAAAGAAACAAGTGTAAACATTTACCAGGAATGGGGCAGAAGCAAGCATTTTCGGGCCAATGTCGGATGTTATGAATGTCATGAGGCCCAGAAGGGCGATCCGGATGCGATTGAACATGAAGGGGTTTTCATTTCAATAATTGTTTCACCAAAGGATTGTGCCAGATGCCACGAAAAAGAAGTTGATGAGTTTACCAACTCACACCATTCAAAAGCAGGGAGAATCATGGGCTCTCTTGATAACACCCTGGCCGAAGTCGTTGAAGGCAATCGCGGTATGAAGACAGTGGGGTTCCCTGATGGAGTGTCTGCTGCTGCTGTTAACGGGTGCTGGCAATGCCACGGTTCAATTGTAAAAGTCAATAAAGACGGGACACTCGATCCTGCTACATGGCCTAACACCGGTATGGGAAGGGTTAATCCTGATGGTTCAGAAGGCAGCTGTACAGCATGCCATCAGCGCCATGCCTTTTCAGTTGAACAGGTACGTAATCCTGAAAACTGCGGTAAATGCCATCAGGGTCCGGATCATCCACAGGCTGAGATCTATGCGCTTTCAAAACATGGAATCAACTTTACCGCCAATAAGGACAGGATGAATCTGGATTCTGAAAAGTGGGTTGTGGGAGAGGATTATTTTGCTGCTCCAACGTGCGCGACATGCCATATGTCAGCCACACCGGATATGCCGGTTACTCATAATGTCGGTCTGCGTATCAAATGGAACAACCGGCCGCCCCGAATAAAACAGGCCCATGAAACGGACAAAAAATGGGGCCTTGATTCTGCTAATGTCACCGGAGATATGCGTAAAGCCAATATGGTAAAGGTCTGTGTGAACTGCCATAGCGAAAGCTATGTGGAAGCGTTCTATATACAGTATGAAGCACAGCTGCAACTCTACGACCAGAAGTGGGCAGAGCCGGGAGAAAAGCTCTACAAGAAAGCCTCTGCTGTTCTCAAAGCGGTCAAAGGGAATGAATACGCCAAGTTTGCCCAGAAGATCGACTATACATGGTTTGAACTCTGGCATCATGAAGGACGTATTGTCCGCCATGCCGCTTCCATGCAGGGCGCGGATTATACACAATGGCATGGTAATTACGAGCTGGCCAAACACTGGAACAGTTACTACCTTCCTGAGATCAGAGAAGTCATTGAGATGGGCAAACACAGCAACAACACTGAAGCAAATACTCTGGCGGTTGATCTGGAAAAATTGCTCGACAAAATTATAAACAACGAAGATCATCGTTGGTCTATTGGAAAAGAGGATCCGGAAGCAAAGGCTGAACGTCAGAAACGTCAACAGGAGTTTCTCGATAAATACAATTAAGCCGCTAATTGTCTGAATGAGGTCTGACAATGAGCCCGGTTCATTCTATAATGGATCGGGCTTTTTTTGTTATACAGGGCAGGCAGCTGCGACATTAAAAAGTATGTAACTTTAGATAGACACTTAATAATTACGAGAGTACTTGAGAATAACTCAATGTTATCCGTATATACTATTATAACTATCTGTTTTTACATCCATATTTCCTGATCATGGATATTTTGAAAGTAAATAACATAAACTAGTAAAGATTATGTCATTCATAGTTTTTTTAATAGTATTTTTTATTCCTGCCATAGCTGATGCATGGGGACCATTAACACATGTTTCTCTTGGATGCCAGTTAATCGATCTGGGACCTGCCATCATACCTGCCGGTATTTACGGGATCCTGAAAAAATACAAGAATGATTACTTGTATGGAAACCTGAGCGCAGATATTATCCTCGGCAGAAGGTTCCAGGGGTATGAATCGAACTCACATAGCTGGAAAGTGGCCTGGAAACTTATGGATGCGACCGAGTCGGACAGGCAGAAGGCCTTTGCATATGGATATCTCATGCATCTATGCGCTGATACCGTTGTGCATAACATTAAACCCAATGGCGTGCCTTTTCATCATTCACTGTTTGAAATGAGGTCTGACAGCCTGGTTGATAAAAAATACAGACGCAAACTTAAAACACTCGATAAATATATGCAGAAGAAGCACGACCTGTTTCTGGAGAGAAGGCTTGAGAGCCTGATATTTTCGTTTAAGACAAATAAAAGACTGTTTAAAGGGATACTGCTTCTTTCCCGTCTGCCAAACTATACGCCGGTCTCAAATTTTATTGATAACCGTTTCCCGAATGACTTTCCTCTGGAGAGAATTTACAAATACAGGGCAGAGTCTCTTGAGAAAATGATAGAAGTTATCAATGAAGGCAAAAAATCCAGCGTGCTCAAGACCCATCCTCTCGGCAGGTGCAGACGTGCAAATCGAAAGGCCTCATAATACCGACTTAGCCTTGCTACTCTCCTTGTAATGAACGTGATGAACGACATATACTGCTTCCATTAAAAAACAACAGGCATCAGCAGAGGTGCACGTTTTACATTTATTTCGATTAATACCATTCTTGCCTATCAAACATTCCAACATCTTAGCTATTTCGTCATTTACATAAATTTTATTCATTTTTACTCACCTTATCATCTTGAGCAATGCCATCAGCAATTATACTGAGCTGCAAGAGGAAAAAGGGCCTGGTATATCCAGGCCCTTTTTCGAGTCTGAATTTGACATAGTCTTTTGATTACCTGTTATCAGTGTCATCTGTTTTTTGTGGACAATTCACATTCTTTTTGTCATCACTGGCAATTATGATTTGAGAATTACTATCTGCATCCTTGTTTACAGACGATATTTGCTTTTTTTCCTCATTCGCTTTTTCTGCAAGATAACCCGCGGAATTTGAAAAAGCACGAAGATGGTCGGAATGGGCCTGTCCATGAGCTGCTAGCACAATGTGAGGAACACACAGCATAGCAGACATTCCCAGAGCCAGCATCCCGAGTTTTCCGGTGAAAAGAAAATGTTTCATTAATGTATCTCCTTTTGTCTTCATTTTATTTCCCTCTCTTTATATGTGGTTTATTGCTTCTCTCTGAAGCGTTTACTTAACTGTGCTAATGGTGTTATATCTATTTATTAAGTCATCTTGTATATATCGCATGTCTGAAAACCGATACATACAAAAAAGAAATCAAGGCACCCAAGGCAATTTTCCCTGTAATTGAATCGATCCCATTATAGAGTCCGGAAGTTTTGTATACTGCCAGGCCAACAAAGATCACCAGGATTGTGCTTATTACATCAAAGAGCACACCATGTTTATTGCTCTGCCTGATCTGCTCAATCTCTTTACCTGTCACAGATTGTATGTTGTCTTCATGAATGCTGTTTTCCGGAATTTCTTTACTTTTAAGTAAAAAAGAATTACTCATATTTCTTCCCCCTTGTAATTTTGTTTGCGTGTTTTGGCTGTTTGAATTTATATGTAGAGTGTTCATGTTCATTTCCCCTCTTTTTATGAAATGCTGAAATTTTTATAAATAATTGTTTTTTTGATCTTTTAAACTGTTATATCAACTTACATGCCAGAGCAATTTTATATACGTAACTGGTTGTTTAAAAAAGTTAATTAATAGTGCATTGAAATTTTCTACTCCTTGAATGTCAGGATCAATATCATATTGAGTAAACCTTGTTTACTTTTAATCCCGGAATCTGCTCTTAACTTCGTCTAAATAATACCTTGACAGATATGGAAACAGAGTTTACTATTTGGTTATAAGGTTTACCCCGATATGAACCCCGGCTGTCTGCCGGTTGGTAAGCAGGGCTTAGATCGGCTTTTTTGAGCAAGCGGGTGTATTTGCTTTTTAAAGATGAATCTTTTACAGGATTAACTCAGTTACAAGCAATGTTCTAAATGCCTATTACAGACGAAATCAGAAACAGGTTAAATCATCTCAAAATGAGATTGGATCAGGTTAATAATGCCTGGACTGTGAATGAACATGAATCTCTGCTGAAAATGTTTGTCGATGTTGTTCCAAAGATTATGGATGCTGAAGCATGCAGCATTTTTGTTGTTGAACCGGGAACAGACAGGATATGGTCAAAATGTGGAACTCTTATAGAAGAAAAAGAACTTATACCCCCTAAAGAAGGCACAATTGTGGGCAATGCAATTTCATCAGGAAAGTGGATCATAGCAAATGATCTTAAAGAATCGACGTATCACAAGGAACTGGCTTTAGAAACCAGATTTGTAACACGAAATCTGATTTGCGCTCCCATTAAAAGTCTCACAGAACAGGGCATTACTGGTGCTGTTGAAGTATTGAATAAAAAGAGTGCGAATCTTTTTTCCTCAGAAGAAGGAGAACTTCTTCAGGAAATTGCCAACTGCCTGTCCATGACGATCGAGAACATAATGCTTAATCGGGAAATATTACAGATCTCCAACCAGCTAAATCGTGAAATAGACCAGATCTGGGAGGAAGATATTAAGATTGTTGCAAAAAGCCGGGTAATGCAGGATATCCTGAAAACAGTTCGTACGGTGAGCACTAGCCCTGTGAATGTACTCATTCATGGTGAAAGCGGCACGGGTAAAGAGCTTATTGCCCGCATGATCCATAAAGGCAGTGACAGACGGGACAGGCCATTTGTATCAGTGAATTGCGCTGCTATTCCTGAAAATCTCATGGAGAGTGAATTTTTCGGATTTGAAAAAGGGGCGTTTACAGGCGCGGTCTCAAGCCGAGGCGGACGGTTTGAAGAAGCTGATGGAGGAACGCTGTTCATGGACGAAATCAGGGAGATGCCGCTTGTTATGCAGCCGAAGTTCCTGCGGGTCATTCAGGAAGGTGAGGGTCACAGACTTGGCAGTAATAAAACAATCAAGTATGATTTACGCATAATTAGTGCTACGAATAAAGACCTTCGCACAGAAGTTGAAAACGGACTTTTCAGGGAAGACCTTTTTTACCGTATTTTTGCGGTTGATATTTTTATACCGCCTCTGAGGGAGCGGCGGGAAGATATTGTTCCGCTAACTACATTTTTTATCAATAACGTGAGCAAGCGCTTTAAGAAAAAGATTGCCGGTTTTTCCGATGAGGTGCTGAATATTTTTGAAGAATATCCATGGCCGGGAAATGTGCGCCAATTGCTTCATGAAGTGGAGCGTTTAGTAGCATTAACTCCGGTAGGAGAACAGGTTTCAATGATGCATTGCTCCCAGGAATTGAAAAACTGGAATGAGGCACTGTTTTTAACTGAACTCAATAATAATCATGCCCTCTCATTATCAGAAAAAATTAAGGAGTTAGAGATCGGGTGTATCAGGCATGCACTGGATGAAACAAATGGTAACAAACGTCAGGCTTCCAAACTCCTTGGAATAACACGGCAGGGGCTTGATAAGAAAATAAAGCGATATGGTATTACGATTTCCTCATGATCTACGGTAAATATATTATCAGAGCTTCAGCACTGCCCCGTCCTTCAATATTCTGATATTGTTGATATTCAGCTTTATCAGTTCTTCCTTTATCTTTTTCCTGTACCCCGGTTTGCAATGAGTAATGAAAATCATATCAGGTATATGTTTCATTTTGTTTAGTTCAGAAGCAAGGAGTTCGGGTGTGAGATGGCCTGTTTCAAGGGCCATGACTTTGTACCTGTTGGGGAGAGAAACTTCAATAATAAGACCATGTATCTTTTTATCCACGGACTTCCAGATTGTGTTACTCGGCCCGGCATCCCCTATATATATGAGGCTTTTCCCTTTTTTGTCTTCCAGATGATAACCGACGGCAGGTACAGTATGGTTTACCTTATAAGCGGTAATAT
>CALZJD010000066.1 GCA_945787795.1 Thermodesulfovibrionia bacterium
AGAAGTGAATATAACAGTGCAGATGCATGACCGGCAGACAGCACAAAACGGTCACGGTTTGCCCAGATGGGATGTTCAGGGTCATATCTAAGAAAGCGCTGCCAGAGACAGTAGGCAACAGGAGCCATGGCCATCGGCGCACCGGGGTGGCCTGAATTGGCCTTCTGGATGGCATCCATTGCCAGGGTACGGATTGTATTTATGCAAAGCTGGTCCATATCATTACTTGACATAGTATTCCTCCATTTTGAAATACAGTGATATTAGCAGGAATGGTCCTTATTCTTCAATGTGCTGTATGATTTTTATCCTGAATAGAACTCACATTGCTAATGAATAAGAAGACAGGAATCAGGAGTAAGAATGCAGTTCTTGTAGGGGCTTACTGCGTAAGCCCTCTTCAGAACCTCCATTGACGGCCATCGTTTTTGAGTAAAGCCCGTGCCTTTTCAGGTCCCCATGAGCCTGCCTGATAATTAGGAAGATCAGGAAGGGAAGATTCTTCCCACCTTTTAATAATCGGGTCCACAACAGACCACATGGATTCTATTCCATCCTGGCTTGCAAACAGGGTCTGGTCTCCTTTCATGCAGTCCAGTAAAAGTCTTTCATACGGAAGAGGAAAATGCACTTCACCCTCCAGATCGCTCTCATAATTAAATTCCATATTGACCGGATACAGCTGGTTGCCTATGCCCGGATGTTTGACCCCTATATGCATAATAATAGCTTCCTGAGGCTGAACGCTCAGAATTAATACATTGGGTTCTCTTACATCACACGTTGATTTGAACAGGCTGAGAGGCGGCTGCTTGAAGTGAATGCTGATTTCAGTCACTCTTTTTGCAAGACGTTTTCCTGTCCGCAGATAAAAAGGGACTCCGGCCCAGCGCCAGTTATCGATATAAAATTTAGCTGCGAAATACGTTGGCGTGGCTGAATCATCAGGGATGTCCTTTTCCTGGCGGTATGAAGGTACTTCTTCGCCTTTAACTGTCCCGCTGTCGTACTGACCCATTACCGTATATTTGTCGATGTAGTCATTATCCATTGCCCTGATTGTTTTGTACACCTTGATCTTTTCATTTCTTATATAATCGGCCTCAAAACCTATGGGAGGTTCCATTGCCACAAGAGAGAGGAGCTGCATTACATGATTCTGTACAATGTCCCTTATTACACCGGCGCTGTCATAGAACCGTGCACGGTTTTCAATGCCGAGTGACTCGGCAACTGTTATCTGCACATGATCAATATAGCGTCTGTTCCAGAGGGGCTCAAAAATACTGTTTGCAAACCTGAAAAACAGGATATTCTGGACCGTTTCCTTTCCAAGATAATGGTCGATCCTGTACACCTCGTGTTCGTCAAAGGAGGTGGAAATGATCCTGTTCAGCTCTATGGCTGTGTCCCTGTCCCTGCCAAAGGGTTTTTCTATTATCACCCTGTTATCATAGACATCCTTGCACATCTTGCAGTATGACAGATGCTGAAAAATATCCGGAAGAAAGCGCGGCGGTACTGCCAGGTAATATAAAACTTCCTTCATACCTTTCTTATTTTCCCGTGATATGTCTTCGAGACGCTGTGAGAGCCTTTTATAGCTGTTCTCGTCATCGAAGTTTCCTGATATATAGTAGAGATGCCTGTTAAACCTGTCCCAGCAATCATTCTCAATATCATCTTCTCCATATTTGATGATGGCGTTCTTAACAAGTTCCCGGTACTCCTCATCCGATCTCTCACTTGAAGCAAAACCTATTATTGAAAATTCATCGGGCAGATTCTGGTCCTTGCAGAGATGAAACAGGGTGGGCAGGAGTTTTCTCTGGCTCAAGTCTCCTGTTCCCCCGAAGATCACCATGGTAAAAGGTTCAATATCAAATTTCTCAGGAATTATTTCACACGAAGGGGAAGCATGAAAATGGCTGGTAATATCAGCTTTGTTATCAGACATAAGAAAGATAGTTTAAATAAATTGTCAATGTCAAAGCTCAAATGCCAAGTGAATGACCTAATGCTTCAATTTCAAATAAACACTACATTCAAGGACAAGTAGTTTTTTTTTGACATTTGTTTTTTTTATTTCAATGTATTTGAAATTTGGATTTTGGCATTTGTCATTAATTAATTTACTTTTTTGTTTTAACCGCGTGTCCGCCGAATTCATTTCTTAAAGCAGCAATGACTTTTGCGCTGAATGATTCATCCTGTCTTGACCGGAAACGCTCCAGCAAAGATATCGTAATGGTGGGAGCAGGGACGTCCAGATCTATTGCCTCGGCAACGGTCCACCGTCCTTCCCCTGAATCCTCTACATATCCTTTAATACTGTCCAGCTTTGCGTCTTTACCAAAGGCGCTTTCAGCCAGCTCCAGCAGCCATGAGCGGATCACACTGCCCTGGTTCCAGAGATGGGAAATGCTCTGAAGGTCAAGGTCAAACTCTTTCTTCGCATGCAGAATCTCAAATCCCTCGGCATATGCCTGAAGCATGGCATACTCAATTCCATTGTGTACCATTTTCACAAAATGCCCTGAACCATGAGGACCGACATGAGCATATCCATTTTCAGGGGCCAGTGTCTTAAACAATGGCTCAGCAGTCCTGAATATTTCTTTATCACCGCCGATCATCATGCAGTACCCTATCTGCAGACCCCATATGCCTCCGCTCGTCCCTACATCCATAAATGAAATGTTTTTAGTTTTCAGCTCTTGTGATCTTCGCATGGAATCTTTATAAAGGGAATTGCCTCCATCAATCAAAACATCCCCTTTATCGAGCAGTTCTGAAAAATTGGCGACCGTTTCCTCAGTTGCTTTGCCAGCAGGGACCATGATCCATATGATCCTTGGTCCGGGCAGTTTCTCCACCATATCCTGCAGTGATTCTGCACCTGCTGCGCCCATATCTACAGCCTTCTGCACAGTGCTATCTGTCCTGGCATAAGCAACTACTTCATGCCCGTCATTTAACAGACGCTGCACCATGTTCATGCCCATTTTACCCAATCCTACAAAACCAAGTTTCATTGATTCCTCACTATATCATTGTTGATGAAGTCTTCTCCTGTACAGGTTACTTGATCTTGCCTGTAAAAATGTAGTCATTATCTGATGCGCTGCCATGACAGCCGATGCATCCGCTCACTTTACCTTCTTTTTGAATATTGAAATCAGCGTCATATTTAGCCCAGAACCAGTCACCTGCTTCGGGATTATACCCTTCAACCTTATACATAACGGTAACAGCTGCAAGTTTTTTATCAGGAGTGTAGTTTTCCTTAAGTATAATTGAATTGTTACCCATTCCCTTTTTATCTTTAATTGACTTCATTGCAATATCATTTATATACACCGTGAGTAAGGCGCCATGAGGCTCTGTTCCTTTATACAATTCACCTTTACCAGGCCACATAGACCATTTTTTGTAAGGTTCCTGTCCAATGATATGCTGTCGTAAATCACCACCCTGCGGCATAGGCATGGCAGTGTTCTGGCCAAATGCAAGTCGCTGTGCAGGTACTTTCATTAACTCGTGTCTGGCATAGGCTGCTCCAACAAATATGAGTACTGACAGAATACTGCAGATAAAAGCTGTTTTATTCTTCATCATTTTCCTCCCTATTAAATGATTAGCGGCTTAAAGTAATAAAAATTATAACCGCAATTGCCATGCCTGTACAGGCAAATTTCTAAATGTTATGTAAATGTCACGAAAGATAACGATTATTATAACGAAATTATAAAGTTAAAAAATGAAATTGTAAACAGGTTTTTATGAAATTTCGGTAATGTCACGATATTTTGGGATTTATTGTAAAATGAATGCAAGTAATCATCGTACACAAAACTATACTACTAGAAGTGCCTGATATTAATTTGATTTTTTATAACGTTGTAAGAAGGCGCTAATCGTGAATAAAGAATTAAAGAATTCTGAACTTCTGTCCCACTTTACCATTGAACGAGCTTCAGACGCGATCTTCTGGGTTGATTCCAATGCCCGATTTCATTTTGTAAATGAAGCCGCATGCAGGAGTCTTGGGTATACCAGGGACGAGTTCATGCAGATGACAGTTCATGATATAGACACTGATTTCCCAGTTGAGAAGTGGTCGGAACAGTGGACCAGGGTCAATAAGTTGAAGTCTTTTACCCATCTGTCGCATCATCGCACAAAAGACGGTCGTGTATTTCCGGTTGAAATTTCTGCCAACTATATTCAGTTTGAAGGCAAGGAGTACAGCTGTGCCTTTGTGCGTGATATATCAAAGCGTCTTGATGCTGAGAAAGAAGTGAGGGACAGCGAGAAAAGGTTCAGAGATATTTTCAGCGCTGTGAATGACGGGATAATTATCGTTGATCCGGACGATGGAAGGATTGTTGATGTAAATGACCAGGTACTGAAAATGCTTGGCTATAAAAAGGATGAGTTGATTGGTATGAGCGTCAGCAATATTCATCCGGATGAAATTGACCAGATCAATAGCATAGTGAGCGAGGTATTAAAGGGCAGCCCGGTGTTAACTGATGAGTTTTCATGCCTGAGAAAAGACCGCATATATATGCCTGCTGATATGTCTTTCTCTAAAGTAGAACTCAACCAGATATCATATGTGCTCGTGATGGTCAGAGACATAACAGACAGGAAAAAAGCTGAGCAGAAAATAGAAAATGCGCTTGCTGAGATCAAGGAATTAAAGGACCAGCTGGAGGCTGAAAATATCTATTTACAGGAAGAGATAAAGATTCAGCATAATTTTGAAGAGATAATAAGCAAAAGCAATGAACTTAAAAAGGTCCTGCTGAAAGTCGAACAGGTCGCATCAACTGATGCAACGGTCCTTATTCTTGGAGAGACAGGAACCGGAAAGGAGCTGATCGCCCGCGCGGTACACAATATAAGTGACCGGCGGGACAGGCCCCTGGTAAAGGTCAATTGTGCATCACTGCCTGCCAACCTTGTTGAGAGTGAGCTGTTCGGGCATGAAAAAGGTGCTTTTACAGGGGCACTTGCCAGAAAGATCGGAAGGTTTGAGCTTGCAAATGGCGGGACTATATTTCTTGACGAAATCGGGGACCTGTCTCTAAATCTTCAGTCCAAACTGTTAAGGGTGCTGCAGGAGGGCGAGTTTGAGAGGCTCGGAAATCCCCGAGTCATTAAAGTAAATGTACGTATTATTGCAGCGACGAATCGTGATCTGGAACAGGCCATGGAAAACGGAGAGTTCAGGGGAGATCTCTACTACAGGCTGAATGTATTTCCGATCTTGACCCCTCCGCTGAGAGATCGTAAAGAGGACATTCCTTTACTGGTGAAACATTTTATGAATAAGTACAGCGGAAGAATCGGGAAGATAGTGGATAAGGTATCGCATAAGGTCATCGACATTCTTATGCAATATAACTGGCCTGGAAACGTCCGGGAACTGGAAAATATTATTGAAAGGGCGGTTATCATCAGCCGAGGTGACACCCTTGAACTTGGGGATTGGATTCCTGCAAAGAACAAATTATTTTCTCATCCAAAACCTGAAACTTTGGCAGAGATCGAAAAAGATCATATTAATAGTGTACTTAAACTCACGGGATGGCGGGTGAGCGGGGAAAAGGGCGCAGCAAAAATACTTGGACTTAAACCAACAACTCTTGAAGCAAGAATGAAAAAACTTGGAATTGAAAGAACGAAGTGAGTAGTTCCAATATATTGAAGTATTCCTGATATTTTGGGAATATAATCATTACTCAGATATATCTCTGACGCATCCCACTAACAATTAATCTAAATTATTCAATAAGTTCGGTCTATTTATCGTCTTTTGTCTCTGCTGGCACAGACCTTGCCCTTTATACAGCAGTAAGTAAGTAAAGGAGGAATTTATGTTTAAATCAACAATTAAAAAACATGTTTTTCAGAGAAGTATCTTTGTCAAGATTTCAATGGCAATGCTTGTGATGTTGCTGATCAGTGCTCCCGGGTTAATCATGAAATCAAATGCTGAGGCCGATTCTGCACATTCAAGTATTACATGTGGATATGACTCTATCTGTAATACCATTTCGGAAAGAGAATTCGATTTGATTCTGTATTCTTCGCTTGGTTCAGAAATGGTTATTCTTTACAGCAGGGAAAAGGCGGAAACTGTAGTTGCCGATACGTCCGAAAAGTACTACTCCAAATCAACCGGAAATGTCAGAGACGCAATATACTTTCTTAGCCGACACTCAGACTATACCGGTTTTAAATTCAGGCATGCCAGAAAATCAACCGGGTTATTCAGTACTAAAGTAGTTGAGGGCGTTTATGTTGCAGTTCCTCAATATACAAATAATAGTGAAAACAGACCACCTGAATACAGATTTACTGAAAAGGACGGAAAACTGACTGTACGTATAAGGCCTGTAATCAGACCAATGTCAAATTAAGTATTTTCTGTTGCAGATGCAACAGAAGAAAGTGAAACGCATTTATGAATGAAGACGAGAAGGGTACACAAATAATAAGTGACAAAGAGTTTCACGACAGGGTGCTTAATAATGATAAACCGGTAGTAGTAGAGTTTGGAGCTGACTGGTGCGGGGCATGTCACATTCTTGCCCCTGTTATTAAACAGGTTTTAATCGAATTTGACAGGAGAATTGAATACTGTAAAATGGACGTAGAGGAGAATGGCTTAATATCAAAAGAGTATGGAATCACGAATCTTCCGACGCTTCTGTTTTTTAGAAATGGTAAGGTAATGGACCATGTCATTGGAGCGATGCCAAAGAAGGTTCTCACGGAATTATTTAACAAGTTGTTAATTTAAGGAGGGATTATGATAAGCAAAAACGCATTAGTATTGTCATTCATTGTGTCCCTGATTTTGCCATCAGGGTACATATATGCTGCTGACCTTCATGATCATTCCGGGAAAAAACATCACATGTCTGACAAAACACATGCCATGCATGAACAGCATTCAGCCATGGCACCGGCAGGGGTCATGGGTGCTCACACACATCATGCAAAGGCATGGATGCTTACCTACAGGTACATGTACATGAGCATGGACGGCAACAGGGATGGTACAGACAGTCTTTCAACTGGTGATGTACATAATGATTTCCTGGTTGCACCGACAGATATGACAATGCAGATGCACATGTTGGGAATCATGTATGCGCCGACCAACAAACTGACCATCATGGCCATGCTTCCCTACCTTAAAAAGGAAATGGACCATGTGGCGAGGAATGGGACTAAGTTCACAACAAAAACTGACGGCATAGGTGACATAAAGGCATCTGCCGTTTATCATTTCTATCAGAATGATATTCACACTTTTATTGTAAACGCAGGCATCAGTTTTCCATCAGGCTCCATAGATGAAAGGGGAGATACCCTCATGCCTGATGTTCAACTTCCCTATCCTATGCAGCTCGGTTCCGGTACATTTGACCTGCTGCCCGGTGTAACTTACCTTGGGAATTCCGGTAACTGGTCATGGGGCTCACAGTTGCTGGCTACAGTAAGGCTGGGTGAAAATGACAAAAATTACACGCTGGGTGATGAGGGTGCTCTGAATGGATGGGTGACCCGGGCATGGACTGGTATGGTTGCTACGTCAGTTCGGATAGATGGGAAGTCCTGGGGAGATATCGAAGGGGCAGACCCGGATATCGCAGCTGTAAACATGTCAGGTGTTAAAATTGTTCCTACTGCAGATCCTGACCTGAGGAGCGGTAAAAGGATTGATCTTTTATTCGGCATAGAAATTTTCGGCAACGAGGGAGCATTAAAGAACGGGCGTCTTGCTGTTGAAGCCGGTTTTCCGGTGTATCAGTATCTGGATGGACCACAACTGGAAACAGACTGGCTCAGTACAGCTGGTCTGCAATGGTTGATGTAATGAATGTGTTTTTGTATGATGACATAGGTCATACAAACAGGGAGTCAGAGAAGGTATGATTTGCTTATGAAAGGTGAGAGATCATGAATGCAGGATCAGCAAGGTTTATCATTATTGCATTTCTTTTCTTACTGGTCGCAATGACGACATATCACAATGGTCTTCGGACCGCCTGTTTCTATTGTTCATCAGGAACATATAATTTCACGTCTTTACTTACACCATCTCATAAAAACCTGGGACTATATCCGATTGCAACTTTCATTATTATATCTGCAATTTTCATTCTTTTTATATATAAAACTGTTTGTTCTTCAAGGGCTCCACCCACAATGCATTTTTCCTGAACAAGCACAGGGAAGATACCTGTACTGACCTTCCCATAATACTATTAATAAAAGAGGTAAAAATGACAAAAAAAAGTTACACATCAAAAACAGTATTGTTCGTAACCTGTATCATGCTGACCTTTCTGATTATTTCATGCGATAGCATGAATATGAAGAAGGACACTGCAGCCATGGGAGGTGCTCATGCGGGTCACGAAATGTCCATGCATCATCAGCACCAGATGCTCAATCATGCATTGGGGATGGCATTGCAGGGATCGAACCTCGTAATGCTTGGCCAGATGGAAATGGCTCCCGGTCTGGATGCCATGACTATTGATCATGGCAAGATGATGTTGAAGAATGCACGTGCAATGTGGAACGAGACAATGTCCGGGGATACCATGATGAATATGCATTCGTCAGGCATGTCACCTGCGGATGATCCGGCAATGAAATATACACATGAGCTGGCTGAAGCACAGATTAAGGTCATTGACCTGATGGATAAACACGCAAATATGAAGGGCCACACAATGGGTATGCATCATCAACATCTCTTACTGAATCATGCATTGGAAATGGCGCTTGAGGGTGTAGATATGGATATGACCGGCAGTATGGGCATGGCCCCGGGTGTGGACAAAGGAGCCATGAATCATGGTGATAAAATGATCAGGAATGCTGAAAAGCTCTGGAATGAAGTCATGTCAGGAAGT
>CALZJD010000067.1 GCA_945787795.1 Thermodesulfovibrionia bacterium
GGAAAAATCAGGGGAGGCCTTGGAAGAGGACAAATGGTTAAAAGAGTGGAGAACAAGATTTTTTGTTTTGAATTTTCCTGATAGCCACTTAATGTTCTTAACCAGTTTGGTCAATACGCTGCTTCTTTTTTCTTCGTCCTCTGCCTCGACATGATAAAAGATCACGACGGCATTATCAATTTTCTCTTCGATGTCCCTGTCTGCAACATCGTCAAGAACTTTCTGAAAGGTCCTGAACCAGAACTCCGGAGCATAAAACATTAATATTTTCATACTTAAAGTTAGTTCACATCAGAAATGTGAACTTGTTTGGCCTTAAGACAACTCTGTTGTCGTTTTAATGTCAAAATGGTTCAAGCCTGCCTGTCGGCAGACAGGTCAGAGACATTGAACCAACAAAGTTATGATCCTGACAGCTTTAGACTCCCGGCCGGCCTGCCTTGACGCTGGGGGTTTCACCTGATAGAGATCAGGGACTTTTGCAAGGGCATGTGTCCTGTATTTGAAATTGTATCAGATTGGATAAGAAAAATCGTTTATCAGGATTACTTTTTTTATTTACTTTTATGCATCTTCTGATATACTATTTGAATGATTCATACAGGGGAGGTTCTATGGATAAAAGACGTGCTGAAAGAATAGACGAAAACCTTGATGCCGAGATCATAGCGGGTGGAGTAAGCTATCCGGGGATCATCATGAATTTCTCTGAAGCAGGGCTCTATATGGTTACTGCTACGGCAAACAGCATTGTGGATATCTCTCCCTCATCAACTGTTCAGTTGAAATGTACACTTCCTGACGGTACATCACTGAATATGGATTGCGAAGTCAAGTGGTTTCAGACTAAAACTTCTCCCCATGGCGTGTCATTCAGTATGGGTATGGAAATCAAATCCCCTCCTAAAGAATACGAAGACTTTATAAATAGCACCCAGTAATTCAATATTGATATTCGTTATATGTATGGTTCAGGTAATTCACATGTCCTTTATTAACCATTTGAAGCAGATGCAATAGTAAAGTTACACTTTTATATCCCGTCTAAGAGAAAACTACATGCAGAACTGAACCGCAAGGTAATCGACCAGAGACAATTGAATAATGTAAATGGCGACCTGATCAAAATATCCGACCTGTTTCACAAAAAACTTCACAAGCTTGAAGACTACCTCGAAGAAAAAAACCATCTTATAGATAAAATGATTTAATATCTATTGAGGTTCAACGTCGATAGAAATAAAAAGGGGCCTGAGATATTCAAGCCCCTTTTGTCAAATAATCACCTTTATGCTGTATGTGCTTATTTACTGGGTAGTGAAACTCTTTACATTACTGTTTATTAATCCACCCCGTCCATCTTCAGCCTTTACCTTCCAGAAGTATGCAGTGTTTGAACTTAATCCGTTCACTGTGCGGGAAATTTGAGTCGCCTGATCAACATTCGGGACAGCAGGAGGATTGCAGCTTCCCCCATCGCCACCGCCGCCACCGCCGCATGCGATTAATAAAAACGAAGTTGTAATTATAACAATAGCCAGGAGCAGCACTATCCTGTTTTTTCTTGCGAAACTGCCGGCCAGTATTATCCCGAACATGAAAAACCAGGTCCCGGTCCCGGCATAGTAAGTCTGCTTCTGTGTCTGAGCTATGATATTCGCTTCTGTTATGCATCCGGTAGTAAAAGTTATATCCCTGCAAATTTCGAGTGTATATGTAACTGCATCTCCATCAGGGTCTATGCTTTTATCCCATATAAATGTTTCTGATGTCCGGGTGCAGGATTGATCAGCAGCCGGATAAACGAGCTGAGGAATAGTCGGTTGATTGTTGATACTTGCATCACCTCTAACGGTTACAGTTACAATATCATCATCAGGATCGTCAGAAGGTATGTCAAAACTGTCGTTAAATTGCCCCAGTGTTACTGGTTCAAATCTGACTATAAACTCGCATGTTCCAAATGGTGCGATCATTTCGTTTGAACAGTTGTCATTTACAAAACTGAATGGTGAATCAAGTGTATCTGCCAGAGCTATATCGAATATCTGCAGATTAGCGCCTCCGGTATTTTCTATTGTAACTGTCCTTTCTGACGGTGAACCTAACGATACCTGGCCAAACGCTATGTCAGGATCTGTCACCGTTATATCAGGGACAGGGATACCTGATCCGGTTCCATTGACCATAACTATTACTGTGGGAGTATCCGGATCGTTAGATAGTATGTCAAAGCTGTCCTCAGATAACCCTGTTGATACTGGATCAAATCTGACTGTTAATTCACATGATGTATTAAATGCCAGATCCATATCAGTGCAGTTATCTTCCTGCATAATAAAAGGTGCAGATAAAGAATCAGTAGCTTCTATCTGGAAGATATGTAAATCATTTTGTCCGATATTCCTTACGGTAATCGTCTGGTCAGAAAAATTTTCGATTGATATTTCCCCGAATGCAACTTTATGATCATGTATGGGTATTACAGAATCTGTAACGCTAATTCCAGAAGGAAATGGTTGTCCAGAAGCCACTGATTCCAACATTGCAGATAAAAACATGAAAGTGATAATGAGAAGACATCCTGTTCTTAGCTTAACAGCCAACACAGTACCTCCTGGGCAGATATTCTGCTGCCAGCGTATAAAAATATGTATTCTGCATTATTATTGAATCATCCTTATTGATTTCCTAGTTTTTTCGAGTACTATATCAGTGCAACCTCAGAGGATTAACGTGTTTTCTGAATATCAAATGGGCGGAATATCAAAAATATAGGCAGCTCCTTCGTTACTGACCGCTTCGTTTTTAAGGAACGAACCAACAATTGCATGGTCATTGCTGATCGTTACAGCATTGCCAAATGAGGCATTCATTTCAAAATCGACTGCAAAGATTTGTGTACCCGCATCCCATATATTGCCGGGTCCGGTCCTATGAAAAATATAAGCTGTTCCTATATTTGTTAACCCGCCTCCAGCATCATATGTATCAGCGCCAACTATTGCGTAATCTCCCTTAATTGACACTGACTTGCCGAAATTGGCATCTGCGGCTCCGTCAGTTGCAATTATCTTTACTCCAGAGTCCCAGGTAGAACCTGTTCTCTGAAAAATATAAGCTGCTCCATCACTTTGTGAAGTGCCCCAGGCACCTACTACGGCAAAGTCTCCGTCTATAGCAACTGAAATGCCAAATAAGTCAAGCTGAGTTACGTCCAGAGCTGTAATTCTCTGCATGAAAACCCATGCACTGCCTATCTTTTGATAAATATATGCTGCCTCTGTCAGCGTTGCACCAACAATAAGATAATTTCCACTGATCGCAACCGAAGCTCCAAACAGGTCTCCGGTTCCAGCATCATGAGAAGGAATTTTTGAGTGAAAGGACCAAGAGTTGCTGACATTCTGAAATATGTAGATAGCACCGGAGTTAGTTCCATTAGTATCATCACCGGTAGCACCCACAACGGCGAATTCGTTGCTGATTGCTACGGAAATGCCGAAATCATCATTAATAGCAGGATTCTGAGCCATTATTTTTTGCTTCTGGATCCACGAATTGTTAGTACCTGTCTTATGATAGATATATGCAGCCCCTGCATTGCTTCCGCCTTCATTATCAAATTGTGCACCCACTATAGCGTAGTCACCATTGATGGCAACTGACCCACCAAAAAGATTATAGGAATTAGTATCGCCTGCTGTTAATTTTGTACCTTCATCCCATGTATCAGGGTCTATTCTATGGTATATGTAAGCATCACCAGAAACAGGTGGATTAGAACCTCCTGCTGGTGATCCAACGATTGCATAGTCTCCACTCATGGCCACTGAAAAACCGAACTGGCCACCAACCAATGCATCTGAAGCAAGCAGTGATGTGGCAGCGCATGTTACCGAACTTCGATCTGATTCATTTCCGGCAGCATCAAAAGCTGTAACACTATAGCAGTACAGTACATTAACAGTTAAATTACTATAGCTATAGCTTGAGCTTGTTGATGGGGTAATTATTACTTCTTCAGGTATAGGGAGAGTGCGAATAATTCGGTAACCGGTAACCCCTTTATTATCTATCGATGCTGACCATGTTACATGAATCTGCGATGTAGAAACAGTGGTAGCATTCACATCTTTAGGCACTGAAGGGGCTGTGGTATCGGTTGGTGCACCACCTCCATCATCTCCGCCTCCGCCCCCGCCGCATCCAGGTACAATGAATGCAATAACTAAAATAAAAAAAGCAATGTACAGGAATCGTATGTTGTGCGGCTTAAAAGAAGCGTACTTCATTACTAAATCTCCGGCATTTTCTTTCATGATAATCTCTGGATTGATAAAATATTTTACACAATTGTAATAATAATTGTCAATATTAGTGTAATCCAGCGATAACATATTAAATCAATCATCAATTATTCATTCTCTGATTAAGACCTTGATATTATAAATAACAGTATCTACTAAACGTTATATTAATATTGTGAAATAAAGATGAACGTTATGCAAACCTAAAATTTAATATTATGCGGAGTCCTTGGACAGGGGATTACATCACGGATGTTTGGCATGCCGGTGATGTACTGTACCAGCCTCTCAAAGCCGAGACCGAATCCGGCATGAGGGGCTGAACCGTATCTGCGCAGATCAAGATACCATTGCATGCTTTCAAGGGGAACGTCTGCATCACTCATCCTTGTCTCAAGCACATGTAGTCTTTCTTCTCGCTGGCTGCCGCCGATGATTTCACCTATCTTGGGCGCAAGCACATCCATTGCTGCAACGGTATCTCCGTCATCATTGAGCCTCATGTAAAATGCCTTTATTTCTTTCGGGTAATCCGTTACCACAACAGGTCCTTTAAAGACTTTATCGGTGAGATATTTCTCATGCTCTGACTGAAGGTCATGCCCCCACTTTACCGGGAACTCAAACTTTGCCTTTTTTGCCTTTTCAAGCTCTTCAATGGCCCGGGTGTACGTGATATGGGTAAAGGGTTTTTCAGACAGGCTATGCAGCTCATCAACTGACGTGTTTTTATAAAACTTCTGAAAAAAGGCAATCTCCTTTTCACAATTTTCAAGGACCTTTTTACAAAGGAACTGAACAAAATCTTCTGCCAGTTGTATATCATCATTGAGGTCAGCAAAGGCCATTTCAGGCTCTATCATCCAGAATTCAGAAAGGTGTCTGGATGTATTTGAATTCTCCGCCCTGAAGGTTGGTCCGAATGTATAAACATCACCAAGGGACATAGCCAGAAATTCCGCCTCAAGCTGTCCGCTTACCGTAAGGAATGCCCGCTTTCCGAAGAAATCCTGATTGAAATCAATATCACCGTTTTCCTGTTTCGGCATTTTTTCAAAATCCAGAGAAGAGACAGTAAAGAGATCGCCTGCACCCTCGCAATCACTGGCCGTAATTATCGGGGTATGTACCCATATAAATCCCCGGCCCTGAAAAAACTCATGCACAGCGTCAGACAATACATTGCGGACCCTGAAGACGGCACCGAAGGTATTTGTCCTTGGCCTGAGATGTCCTATCTCGCGAAGAAATTCCAGGGAATGCCCCTTTTTCTGCAGAGGATATTTTTCTGCATCTGCATTTCCAAAAACATAGATCTCAGTCACCTCAAGCTCACAGCTCTGTCCTTTACCAGGGGACTCTTTGATAACGCCCTCTGCCCTGATAGCAGCACCGGTATTGAAAGAGTGCAGTTCTTTAAACGCATGTGAGCTTTCAGGGACCACCATCTGCAGCGTGTCCTGTGAAGACCCGTCATTCAATGCCACAAATGCCACCCCCCTGGACTCGCGTCTTGATCTTACCCAGCCGCAAACGGTTACCGTCTTTCCTATATTATCTTGAGTCAGTATACTGATAATTCGTGTCCTGTTCATGAACTCCTCCCTATGAAGATTGAATCATATCTATATTACATTACGAAATGCATCACGTCTATTACCGCAGTGCCGATGTATAGATGTAACGTCCGGATTTAATTGTTAATTTATGAATCCTGGCTTTCCGGTAAGGTCATGTTCCAAGCATAAAGGACGCATGGAATGGGTCTTTCTAAAGAAAAGAGCATATAACGTCGAATAAGATATGAATTGACTTTGCAGTCTTATTAAAGGTTTTTGTTGAATTTGTATTAATGAAAAATTAAATAAATCAGGATGTTAGCATAGATTAACCATGGATAGTACTAAAGAATTATTAGCAGTGCATAACATTATCAGCACACTTCCCCGGTCCATAAAAATGATGAGGTTATATAAAAGTAATAACCCGATATACTCAAAAACTGTTGAAGAGTGTTATGGACGATTTATGGAATATTTTCAATACAATGATACGTTCGATATTCAATTCAGGCAAAATGATATTTTCTATAATTCTGAATCGGTCTACAGCAGCACAGATCAGCATGATAATTTTGCCTTTCTTTTTTTCAAGGATGGAGTAAAAGAAATCTCGATTGGAAAAGAGATATCTTTGCAGGAAATGGAGGATTTTCTAAGAATCATATCTATTGATGAGAGGGAGGATTCTGAAAACGACATAGCATTACTATTATGGGAAAATGATTCCAGGAATATAAGATATGTTGTTGATCAGACATTCCTGGATGATTATGAGGATTATGAAAAAGAGGCGATGGCTGAATTGCAGCAAAAGCCGACTCCTGCCGGAGGTGTGCAGAAAGCATTTGAAGAGCTTTCTCATAAAGAACAAAAGATTTCAGAAGATCCTGTGTTTTCCCTGAAAGAGGAGGACCTGCACCTGCTTGTTAATGAAATCGGGAAAGATGCACATGATAAGACAGGCAAACTGTTAACAATATTATTTGAACTGCTTTCTGAGACAAAAGGGAAAGAGGATTGCCGGGAAATTGCATTGTTTATTATGGGCGCAATTAAATACAGTGCAGAAAATGCAAATGTATGTGATGTGATAATCGCACAGAAAATGGTGAAACAATGTATAGAAAATAAAAATTCTCACAATGAAATAAAAAATCAGGCAGGAAATATCAGAACATATATAAGCAGTAAGAACATTATCAGTCTCGTCGGAAAAATATATGATCAAAAGCAGGGTGCTGATATGGCTGTTTTCGATGATTTTGTTACGCTGCTGGATAAGAAAGCAATATTACCCATGATATCCACTCTTGGAGAGATGGAGACCATACAGGGAAGGAAAATATTTATAGAAGCGCTCAGTAACCTGGGAAGAAAAGATATATCAGCAGTCATCACCGGGCTTAATGATTCCAGGTGGTATGTGGTAAGAAATGTGTTATATGTTTTGAGAAAAATTGCGGACAGAGAGACGGTTGATCATGTTCTTAAAACAGTAAAGCACAAAGAGATAAGGGTAAAGAGAGAAGCGATAAAAACATTGGGAGTAATAGGCGGAGATAATGCTCTGGAGACGTTAACAGCGTGTCTTGCCTATCCCGATGTGCAGGTCAGGACCGCCTCAGTCGCGGCGATCGGAAATATAGGAACCGAAAAAGCGAAGAATACGATCATGAATGTCATGTCAGTAAAAAATTTCAATAACAGGGAGTTTAGTGAAAAGAAATTGTATTTTGCAGTTCTATCCAAATGGAATGATGAAGATATGTATAACTTCATGATCAGGACTCTGATGAAAAAATCATTTTGGAACAGGGCACATCAAAATGAGAAGAGGGCATGTGCTGCTTATGCCCTTGGATTAATGGGTAACATGAGTGCAGCCCCGACTCTGACTACATTTCAGAATGAGCGAAATGAACGGTTGCGCGCATGTTGCCGCTCTGCTCTCCGGAGGTTAGAGAATGGAACATAAGGTTTGTATTGATTTTAACTCCAAAGCGACAGCCCTGATCAATAAACTTGCAGTGCTTTTTCGTACGGTCCAGTTATACGATATACATAATGTCGCTGTTATATCATCGATTAAGAACATCATGGCAATCACAAATGAGCTGGTAGAGATGGAAAATGAAGTAGAACTGGAATTGAGAGGCGATTACTTTTATCTGAATGACAATCGTATTAATTACTCGATAAAATTCCTGGCTAATTTTGATAATCTGACTAAAGAGTTCAGAAAACTGGAGCTTGGAAGCATTACTTTTTTAAAAAAAGTATCTGTTGCTGATATGAAACAATTAACCGAATCCATTACCAGCTCATATTCCTCAGAGGACCCTTATAACTCAATTGTTGAAAAAATGACTTCTACAGAAAGTATTATGCTGGGGAAAATAATGGAATTTACTGAGGATGACTCTCTGGATATAAGGGAGACTGTAAAGAAAAAATATTTCAGTGCTGTTTCATTTACAAGAGGAATAATGAATCAGATTAAAAGCAGCGAAAAAGTTAATCTGAAAAAATCCAAAAGAATGGTAGCGTCATTAGTTGAACATGTAATTGAAGAGGAGCAACTGATTCTGGGGATGACAGCAATTAAAGATTTCGATGAATATACGTTTCACCATTCGGTCAATGTCAGCATTCTTTCCATAGCGCTCGGGCAGCGGCTGGGATTCAGTAAAAAAACACTTGTAGACCTTGGTATAGTTGCTCTATTTCATGACATAGGTAAAATGAATGTTCCCGGCGAGATACTTAATAAACCTTTTCACCTGACGAATGATGAATGGAAGATTATGCATATGCATCCTGTCTGGGGTATCAGGTCTGTTCTGAAGATGAGGGGTCTTGATGACCTCACGATACAGGCCGCCATTACTGCTTTTGAGCATCACATGAATTATGATTTAAGAGGATACCCCAAAATGAGGAATCCGATACATCAGGATTTGTTCAGCAGGATCGTCAGTATTTCAGACCACTTTGATGCCATGACTTCGTCAAGGGTCTATTCCCGATAAACCTGGTTGGGGTTTATCCCATTGGAACGGTGGTCATGCTTGACACCAATGAGCTGGGACTGGTCTATGATAATAACAAACTGTCCATATCAAGGCCCCGCGTTATGATAATTACTGACAACAAGGGGAACAGGATTAAAGAATATGTTGTAAGTCTCATGGAAAAGAATGCTGAAGATACCTATAAAAGGTCTATTATTAAGACGGTTGATGCCGATACATATAAAATTAATCTTGCCGAATTTCTCTTGTAAAGCTGATAGCAACCGACGCAACTGATATGCAGCGGCTACTAAAAGCTTTTACGGAAATTGTAAAGGTTTTTCTTGACATGATCAGTAAAGGAGAGGCATGTATTCCATATTCCTGAGCCTGTCTTCCCTTATGTCATTCCCGCTCAAAAAACTACGGGAATGACGGATACATTCTTTACATAATCAAGGTACTATTTGTGCTTACAAATACGGTAAGCACACATGTTGACTTCTACAACTAATATTATCAGAATGCCCGTAATCGGAAGCGATATTCTTTATAACTAAAAATGACGCCTGCTTCTGTGATCTCTTCGAGTATCAACCCTGATGATACCTTGTCCCCTTCGCGAGTAACAAATCCATTTATGTTGGCGATTCTTGCAGCACTGTTATCTGAATAGATATGGCCGTTGATGGTTATTTCAGGCAGTTCTTTCCTTACATCCCCGGGCAACTGGCTGAACTCGATAAAACCGCTTTTATCTTCAGGTTCAATAATATCCGGTTCTGTTGGATTTAAAATTTCTTCAACCGGTACCTGGTCCTGGACATCCTGATCCTCCTTTTCTACAGGTATTTCCTGCTCAATTTTGATTTTATTACGAAGAATGTCAAGTTCTTCAGGCGTGGGATTAAGACCGATAGAGGCGATAACTTCTTCATCACTCTTTTCAACAGGTTCTTCCTGCACAATCATCTCTTCCGGTTCCATAACAGTCTCTGAAATTTCTTCTTTCACCTGGTTATCTGATTCAGGGGTGCTCATAGCGGCCTCATTGTTCTCAATTATATTTTCAGCCTGCATGGCATTGGTATCATCAGCCTTAACATGAGCAGGCAATACCCCGGCGACTTCCTCAATCCCGCTCAAATCAGGCTGTGCAGAAATGACATCTTTTTCTTCCCATGGACGAAGCCAGGCCGTAAAAATCCCTGCATTGAGAAGCAGGGCAGCCAGAAGCAGGTAAGGCCATGTTGACCTCTTCTTTGGCGGTTCATCATCCTGCAGATGAACAGTGGTCAGGTCAGGTACTGCGCCCCTCTTCCGGTTCTGCTCCAGTTTTTTTAATGCATCAAGTATAAATGACATAATCAGTTTTTCCTGCCGGTGCCGGACAATGTGGGGATATCATTAAAAACAGCAGTATTAATATGTACGAGAGTTTGTGGTCCAACGATGCCGTCCGGCACAAGACCTTCAGCAAGCTGAAATTTTTTGACCTCTCTCACGAGATCGGCGTCATATAATTCGCTTGACGGTTCTTTGAAGGGACTATTATTAATGAACGCCATATTGTTTCGAAGCCACTTGACCTCAGGACCATCATACCCTGTGGGGAAGGTCATATCAAAATCAGCCGGGGGTCGCCACAGAAGAGTGTATTCTCCCAGCCACCGGGATTCTATTTCTTTAATGGCAACAGTTCTATCTTCGTTTCCAAAGCGTATGTTCGCAGTATCACTAACAACGGTAACCAGCGTTACATAGTAACTGTTTTCCTCTTTATCGAAAAGTTTAAGTACTGCAGGTCTATTCATATTTATCAGGCTCTTCATGTTTTTCAGCCCCTTCAAACATTGCAGGCCGTATGTATCTGCGCTGAGGCAGGCATCATTTGCATTGCCCGGTTTATAATCAACCTCCCAGAGGTTAAACAGGGACTGAAATGCGAGACTCTCGCTTTCTTTTATTTCATCCGGAACAGTCCAGTGTAAGGTATCAAGTTCAGGAACCACGGCAGGCTCCGGGTATATTTCCCTGACCTGGGATGGTGTGTATGAATTAATATTGAAATAATTTGAAGCCAGGGCAATTCCAAAAGCTATTAAAACGATAGTCATTAAGGCCCATACTATAGCGCTTTTTGATGTGCCTGTTGACGGGACTGGCTTATTTCCGAAGACTTCACGGGCGGCTTTAGACAACGTTGATCTGCTGACCGTCTCCTGCTCCCGGGTATAGGTACCGAGCAGGGCCCTGTCGCATATGACATTGATCAATCGCGGCACTCCTCCAGTAATTTGATAGAGCCTGTTGATGGCTGATTCTGAGAATAACTTTTTTCGAATTCCTGCAACATTCAACCGGTGATGAACATAGGCGCCAACATCTTTTTTCGAGAGGGGCCCAAGATGGTATCTCGCTATGATACGCTGTGACAACTGGGATAGGTCAGGTTCTGAAAGCTTGGTCCCCAGTTCCGGTTGCCCCAGTAAAATGACATGAAGAAGCTTATGCTGGTTGGTCTCAAGGTTGGTCAACAGTCTCAGCTGTTCCAGCACATCTGAACTGAGGTTCTGGGCCTCATCTATGATGAGTACAGTCTTGACTCCCTTTGAGTGAGTTTCGAGTAAAAAGAAATTAATACGGTCTACAAAATCCTTAATGCTGTAATTTTCTTTAATGTACTTAATACCTAATTCATCGCAAATGGTGGCAAGAAGTTCCTCTACCGTGAGCTTGGGATTGAAAATAAAGGCTATTGCCGAATTTTCCGGGATCTGCTCAAGCAGGCATCTGCAGATAGTAGTCTTTCCCGTCCCAACATCACCTGTCAGCAGTACAAAGCCGCCGTTGCTGTTAAAACCGTATACCAGGTGGGCAAGCGCTTCCCTGTGCTGTTCGCTCATATAAAGATAGCGGGGATCAGGAGCAATAGAGAACGGAGTTTCTTCCAGTCCGAAATATTCGTTATACATATACAGTTAAGTTGTTATTGGTCATATTATTGAAAAGATTACTTTTAAAGTAATACATCGGAAGGATAAAAAACAACTTGAGTATGTGATCCTGTTTTATAACCTGCTATTTCTAAATCCGGAATCACATGATCTGCTTTTACGCATACTATTGCCAATAGCTTTTATAATGTATATTATTGTTAATAAATTGTCATGAATTCGAAAGTGAATAATAAAAAATATCAGGCCGGCGACAGTAACCTGAGAAAAAAACTCTATTTAATTATTTTTGGAGTTGATACTCCCGCGGGCAAGATGTTCGATGTGGTACTCATCATCAGCATTTTAATGAGCGTTATCGCTGTCATGCTCGACAGTGTCTCACATATTAATGAGGCTTATGGTAAT